>JBPEXU010000392.1:0-8581 GCA_052031225.1 Marinobacter sp.
CGGAACAACAGGCGCGCTACCAAGCGCCGGACGGGCTATCCACGCTGGCGGCCGATTACTACAGCTACCGCCAGAAACCGGACGGCACCATGGCCGCGCCGCTGGGCAGTCACGTCAACCCCCACACCGCCGGCGGCATTATGGAAGGCGGTTACCTTGGCTTTGCCGAGCTGCAGTATCCCCACCTGCCGCTCCCGGGCGAAAGCCTGGTGGCGTTTCTTTCCGACGGCGCTGCGGAAGAGCAGCGCGGCAGCGACTGGACTCCCCGCTGGTGGCGGGCGCAGGACTGCGGACTGGTTCTGCCGGTGATGATCGCCAACGGCCGGCGCATTGAGCAGCGCACCGAGCTGGGTACCCGGGAAGGCCTGGAACGGTTCGAGGCGCACCTGAGTCACCGGGGCTTCGACCCGCTGCGGTTCGATGGCCGCGACCCGGCGGCGTTCGTATGCGCCCTGTACGCCATGGAAGAAGCGCTCAAGAGCAACGCCGACGGTGCCCGCGACGACCCCCGGCGCTATCCGATCCGGATGCCGTACGGCATCGCCGAAACGGTCAAGGGCTTCGGCTTTTACGGCGCCGGCACCAACGCGGCGCACAACCTGCCCCTGCCGGGCAATCCCCGGATCGATGTCCGGGCCCGGGACCTGTTCCACCGCCACACCGCCCCACTCTGGGTGCCCGCCGACGAGCTGGAGGACGCGGTCCGGCAGCTGAACGCCCATCAGGCGCAGCACCGGCCTCTGGAGCGCGACCACAGCCTGGCTCGGCGCAACCCGCCGGACCCGGTGCTGCCGAAAGTGCCCCTGTGCCAGGACCGCTGTTCGCCGATGAAAGCGGTCGATGACTTTTTCCGCCAGCTGGTGCGGGCCAACCCGAACCTGCGGGCGCGGGTCGGCAACCCGGACGAACTGGCGAGCAATCGGCTGACCGGGGTGCTGACCGACCTGAAACACCGGGTCAACGACCCGGAAAACGATCAGGAAGACGTGCACGGCAAGATCATCACCGCTCTGAACGAAGAGGCGGTGGTGTCGGCCTGCCTGGCCAACAAGGCCGGCCTGAATCTGGTGGCCAGTTACGAGGCGTTCTGCGTCAAGATGCTGGGCGCCATCCGGCAGGAACTGATTTTTGCCCGCCACCAGAAAGAGGTGGGCCGGCCACCGCGCTGGCTGGGTTTCCCGGTCGTCGCCACCTCCCACACCTGGGAGAACGGTAAGAACGAACAGTCGCACCAGGACACCACCTTCTGTGAAAGCCTGCTGGCGGAAATGAACGATGTCTCCCGGGTGCTGTTTCCCGCCGATTACAACAGCGCCCGCGCCGCCCTGCCCTCGGTCTATACCGAGCGCGGTCGGATTGCCTGCATGGTGATTCCCAAGCGCGAGCGCCCGTGCGTGTTTGACGAGGCCGAAGCCGACACCCTGGCCCGGTGTGGCGCCCTGGTGGTGGACGAGGACACCAGCGCCGGTGAACCGCTGCTGCTGATCGCCAACGGCGCCTACCAACTGTCCGAGGCGATCTGTGCCTGCGAGCGGCTGCGCGAGACCGGCACCCCGTTCCGGCTGGTCTACATCCAGGAACCGGGCCGGTTTCGTCAGCCCCGGGACAGCATGGAAGCCGAGGTCTGCGTCTCCGACCTGGAACGGCAACGCCTGTTCCCGCCGCGCCTGCGCCGCCGGGTGGCGTTGACCCATATGCGCCCGGAAGTGTTCCAGGGCCACCTGCTGCCGTTGTTCCCGGAGCCGACGCTGACTCGGGTACTGGGCTACCGGAACCGGGGCGGCACCCTGAACGAAGCCGGCATGCTGTTCATCAACGGCTGTTCGTGGGGACATGTGCTGGCCGCCTGCGCCAGTGTCATGGAAAAACCGCCCGGTGAGTGGCTGTCCAGCGCCGAACTGGCGGCGGTGGAGGGCCGCGGCGACCCGTCGGTAATTACCCGCGGGCTGCCTGCGGCCTGACCAGCCGGTTCCGCAGCCAGGTTTCCAGTTCCAGAATCAGCAGCAGCGCGACACCGCTGAGGCACGCGAAGGCCAGCAGATCCCAATCCAGCGGCCGGCTGTTGAAGGTCTGATGGAACCACGGCAGGTAGTTGAACGCGAGCTGCAGGACCACCACCGCCAGCACCGCGGTCAGTACCACCGGGGTTCCCAGCACCCCACGCAGGGTCAGCGATGGGGTGTCCAGGTAGCGGACCGCAAACAGGTAGAACACTTCCATGGCGACCAGGGTGTTGACCGCCAGGGTCCGGGCCACCTGCTCGTCGCCGTAGACCTCGACGGCCCAATACCAGGCCGCGAAAATGCCGGCCAGAAACAGTCCGGAGACGAACACCACCCGCCAGACCACAAAGCCCCGCAGCAACGATTCGTTCCGCGGGCGCGGTGGCTGTTTCATGACGTCGGGTTCCGGCGGTTCGAAGGCCAGCGTCATCGCCAGCACCACGGAGGAGACCATATTCACCCACAGGATCTGCAGGGCCGAGATCGGCAGAGTCAGCCCCAGCAACAGCGCCACAATCAGGCTGATCGATTCGCCGCCGTTGATCGGCAGCATGAAGGCAATACCCTTTTTCAGATTGGTATACACCGCCCGGCCCTCCCGGACGGCGGCCGCGATGCTGGCAAAGTTGTCGTCCAGCAGCACCACCGAGGCCGCTTCCCGGGCCGCTTCCGAGCCTTTGACCCCCATCGCGATGCCGACATCCGCCCGCTTCAGGGCGGGCGCGTCGTTGACCCCGTCTCCGGTCATCGCCACCACCCCATGCCGGGATTGCAGCGCCTGCACCAGTCGCAGCTTGTGCTCCGGACTGGTGCGGGCAAACACGTCGACGTCGCTGGCCAGGGCCTCCAGCTCCGCATCGCTGACCTGATCCAGCGCCTTGCCGGTCAGGATCCGGTCGCTGTTTTTCAGGCCCAGCTTGCGGGCAATGGCGCCGGCGGTGAGCGCGTGATCGCCGGTAATCATCTTGACCCGGATACCGGCGGCGTGACACTCGGCAATCGCCTCGATGGCCTCCTGCCGGGGCGGGTCCAGCAGCCCGACCAGCCCGAGCAACTCCAACCCCTGCTCAACCTCGTCCACGGCCAGATCCGCGCGGCCGCGGGGCAGCACCTTACGGGCCAGCGCCAGCACTCTGAGGCCCTGCGACGCCAGCTCGGTAATCTGCGCTTCCCAGCGCGCCAACGCCAGCGCTCGGGTCTCGCCATGGCCGCCATACTCCGACGCGCACATGGTCAGGATGCGCTCGGGCGCGCCTTTGACATAGGCAATCACGTTGCCGTGGTGATCGTGGTTGAGGGTGGCCATGAACCGGCTCTGGGTGTCGAACGGGATTTCGTCGATACGTGGCCAGGCCGTCAGCAACTCGGGCGCCTCGGGCACCGCTTTGCGGGCGAACACCCACAGCGCCGCTTCCATCGGATCGCCCTGAATGCTCGCCGCGCCCTGGTGGTAATCGACATGGGCGTCGTTGCATAAGGCCGCCGCCCGGGCCAGTTCCACAAGCTGGGGCTGATCGCCAACCGGCTGACCGTCCTGGGTTACCCCGCCGTCCGGCTGATAGCCCTCGCCGCTGACTTCCAGACGACCGCCAGAGATCAGGGCGGTGGTGACCATCATTTCGTTGCGGGTCAGGGTTCCGGTTTTGTCCGAGCAGATGACGGACACCGCGCCCAGGGTTTCAATTACCGGCATCCGGCGCACCACGGCGTTGCGTTTGGCCATCTGCCGAACCCCGATCGCCAGCGTGATGGTCAGAATGGCGGGCAGCCCCTCCGGTATCGCGGCCACGGTCAGCCCCACCACCGCCATGAACAGATCCCGGAACGGCAGACCACTGAACAGCAAGCCCCCGAAGAAAATCGCCACCCCGGCGACCACCACCAGGATCGACAGGCGTCGGGCGAACCGGTCGATCTGCTCCAGCAGCGGCGTTTTCAGCGACCCGGTCTGGGCCAGCAAGGTGGTGATCTGACCGATTTCGGTGTCCAGGGCGGTGGCCACCACCACGCCGCGCCCGGTGCCGGTGGCGACCATGGTGCCGGCGTAGGCCAGGCAGGCCCGGTCGCCCAGCGCGGCGTCCGCCGCCACCGGGTCGGGGGCCTTTTCCACCGCCTCGGATTCGCCGGTCAGGGCGGCTTCCTGAATGCGCAGGTTGTGGCATTTCTCCAGCCGCAGATCGGCCGGCACCCGGTCCCCGGCTTCCAGCAATACGGTGTCCCCGGGCACCAGTTCGGCGGCGTCAATCTGGTGCTGGCCGTCATCCCGAAGCACCCGTGCCCGCGGCGCCAGCATATGGCGGATCGCCGACAGCGCCTGCTCGGCACGCCCTTCCTGAATGAAGCCAACCAGGGTCTGGATCACCACCACCGCCATGATCACCGAGGCATCGATCCAGTGCCCGAGGGCCCCGGTTACCACGGCCGCGGTGGTCAGTACGTAGATCAGGAAGTTGCGAAGCTGATGCGCGAGGCGGGCCAGGGCACTGCGCCGGCCCGGTTCCGGCAGCCGGTTGTAACCGTAGCGTTCCAGACGCCGGAGCGCATCGTTTCCGGACAACGGCCCGGAGGCCGCCAGCCGGTCACGTACCGAGCTGGCCGCCAGGGCGTGCCAGGGCGGACGGTCGTCCGCCCGGTTCGGGGCTTTCACTGCACTTGCTGAGGACATAGCACACTCCTTGTCTGGCCCCATTCAATCCCGGGCCGGACCGACAGGCGTTGCGCTAGGTCAACACTCCGGGCGAAACCGGCTCAGCCGACCGCTTCGATCCGCCGATTGCCGGCCCCCGGCCGGACCCGCCGAGCGGCCCGCCGGCCGGTGTCTTCCTGATAGTCCCGGGACTTGATGGTGTCGACAAAATGCCAGTCGGCCCGGGCTTCGGTCGGGCTAAAGCTGGCGACCATGTAGCCGCGCTGGCTGATGTTCAGGTAGTCCAGATCGTCCACCAGCAGACCGATGCCCTGCTCGGCCGCAGGGATCATGTCGGCCGGCAGGCCAAGGTAGTCCTCCAGCCCCGGCGAGGTCACCCCGGCGGTGGCGAACTCGACCCCGATCTGGTTGCCAAACCGATCCTTGAGGTCGTTGGCCCAGGCGTTGTGGGTGTCCCCCGCCAGCACCACCAGGTTCTTATCGAGCTGGGCCGCGGTGCCGAGCACCACCTCCCGTTCGTACTGGTAGCCGTCCCAGGCATCCAGATTGTAGGGCGCCACGGTGTTGATGCGCGCCCGCTCCTGATCGGTCAGGGTGGGATCGCCCTGCAATTCACGCGCCTTCAGCGTGGCCAGCTCCTGCAGCGCCTGGGGCAGGCCGTCGAACTGTTCGGTGGCAATCGCCATCAGCAGCTCCGCCGGCAGATTCATCCGCCCCATCAGTACCTGCTGCCCGAGCACCTGCCAGGTCGCGGTCGATTGGCTCAGCGAGGCCTGCAGCCAGAGCAGCTGTTCCGCGCCCAGCAGGGTGCGGTTGGCGCTGGCGACATCGGCGGCAAATCGCGCCGCATCCAGGCCGCTGTCGGTCAGGTAGTCCAGATAATCCAGCTGTCGGTCACGCCCGAAAATACGGGTGTCGAGCATGTGCAGATCCACCAGGTCGCCAAACCGGAAGGTGCGGAAAATGGCCTCGTCGCTGCCTTCGATGACCGGTCGGATCGGCATCCACTCGAAGTACGCCTTCAGGGCGTCCATTTTCCGGCTGGTGTAATCGCCCTCGCCGGCATTGTGGTTTTCCGCGCCCTCTTCCCAGGCGTCGTTGGCCACTTCGTGATCGTCCCAAACGGCAATGAACGGCAACCGGCGGTGCAGCTCCTGAAGATCGGCATCGGCCCGATAGAGGGCGTAGCGGCGACGGTAGTCGGCGAGCGTGATCAGCTCCCGGTTGTTCGCCTCCGGGAAGGTCCGGCCCAGAGCTTCGGCGTCCTGGGCGGCGTAACTGGTCGGTTCACTGCTGTATTCGTAAATGTAGTCGCCCAGGTGTACTACGGCGTCGAGGTCGTCCCGTTTGGCGATTTCCCGATAAACGTTGAAGTAACCGGCCGGGTAGTTGGCGCAGGACACCACCGCCAGGCGAACCTGGTCGACACTGCCGGCCGGCAGGGTGCGGGTCACTCCGACCGGCGACTGGCCCCGGTGGGTGTGGAACCGGTAGTAGTAGGTCTGCCCGGGGCTGAGGCCCCGAACATCGACCTTGACGGTGAAGTCGTACTGCTTGCGGGCCTGGGCCACGCCGGTGTGCACCAGCTGCTCGAACGCCTCGTCGGTCGCCACCTCCCAGGCCACCTCGACCGCCCGGCCCCGGCCCGATTGTGGCTCCGCCCGGGTCCAGAGCATCACACTGTCCTGCAACGGATCGCCGCTGGCAACGCCGTGGGTAAACCGGATATCGCGCTTGTCGTCGCCATCCAGTACACACCCGGCCAGGCCTGTAGACAGCGCAACCGCGCCCATGCTGACGGCCGAAGCCCGAAGAAAATCCCTGCGTGTCAATCGTTTCATTGTGAAGTTCCTGCGCTCATTCGCTCCTGGCACGGCAATGGCGTGTCGTCGACGCGTGCCCATTCAGCCCTCAAGCTAGTTCAGAGCTGTTAAGAACGCGTTGCCGGATTGCGACATCCAGTTGGCAAATCGCGACAAAATCATCCGTTGAGGCATGGGTCACAGAATCGCAGGCATGAAAAAGGAGCCTCGGGAGGCTCCTTCATCGTGGTTGCGGTATCGCCGTGGCTAGCCGCTGACAAACACCGGCCCGACCCCGAAGTTCCAGAGGATCACCGATCCGACCCGAGTCGAGACCAGAATCACCAGTGCCACGGTCAGCAGGGCGCCGCCGTACATCACCGCCCGCTCCTTCTCGATGCCCATGACGATGGGCAGGCCGTCGTACATCAGGTAGGCGCCGTAGCAGGCCGCGGCCAGAAAGACGATGGCGTTGAACCAGGGCACCGGATACAGCAGCGCGAAGCCGGCCAGGAACAGCGGCGTGCAAGAGTACGCCGCCAGCGCAATGCCGTTGGACGGCACATGCTCTTCTTTCGCCCCGTAGGTCCGGGCCATCCAGTTGATCGCGTAACCGAGGGCGAACACGCCCACCAGCATGGCGATGTAAGTCAGGACACTGAGCTGCAGTGCGCTGATTTCCGTGAGTTTGATCAGCCGTTCGTTGCCGACCGTCCAGCCGAAATAGGCGGTTGAGATGTAGGCGCACACCGGCGCGATCGCCGCCAGAATGACCACGTAGGCGACGTACAGACGCCGGGGATGTTCGTGTTCTTTGCGGATTGAATCCCATTCCTGATCGGGATGGGTGAACAGACCAAACGCGTGTGACAGGAGCATGGATACCCCCTCTCTTGCTGTTGTTAGTATAAGCAGATACGGCGCCCGACTCGCGACGGATGGTTCGCCGTTCCTGTTTTTAACTATAGTCAAGAATTCTTGGGGGAAAAGGCGGGTTTGATGCTTTTTTGTGCAATCACTCCCCGCCTGTAAGATCGTTTGGTTCTTTTGCTGCGGCGCCACCGACGCCGCAGCGTCGGGACAGCCTAGCCCTGACGCGGGTCCGTCTGGGCCACCCAGGGTTTGTTCTGATGAGCGTCCCGGAACTTCAGCAGGCTTTCCATGCCGCTGAAATCCACCAGGCCACGGAAGTCGAGCCAGTCCACCAGGCAGTACAGGCAGATCGCCGGGTAGTTCCAGGCGTCAAACTGGCCATCGTCCACCTGGTCGGCCAGCGCCTTCAGCGTCGTGGTCATGCGTTCGCGCTGGAGATTGAAGAACATCGCATCGGCGTCGACATCCAGGCCAGAGCGTTTCGACAACAACAGGATCACGGCCGAATCGTTGGCGGCGTCGATCAGGGTCAGCTGGTTCTGCTGATCCCAGGTCAGCGGATCACGCCCCTGTTTGGCACTGATGTACCGGGCAATGATCCTGGAATCGAAAATCTGTTGGCCCTCATCTTCCAGCATCGGGATTTTCAACGCCGGGTTGTTGCGCCGCAACTCGTCCCGGCCTTCGCCATAGATATCAAGATTGACGAACTCGTAGGGCTCCTCATCCAGCAGGATACGAATCCGGCGAACGTAGGGTGAAGTGGTCGATCCAATCAGCTTCATAGTGACTCCGGTTGTCAGACGCCCAGCAGGGATTTGGCATCGGTGTAGTCGTACCCGGTGGCCTCCGCCACCTCCTTATAGGTCACCTTGCCCGCCATGACATTGAGACCAGCCAGCAGATGGGGGTCGGCTTTCATCGCCGCCACCGGGCCTTTGTTGGCCAGTGCCACGATAAACGGCAGGGTGACGTTGTTCAGCGCCAGTGTCGAGGTGCGGGCTACCGCTCCGGGCATGTTGGCGACGCAGTAATGTACCACACCGTCGACGACATAGGTGGGGGCGTCATGGGTCGTGGGCTTCGAGGTTTCGGCGCAGCCGCCCTGGTCAATGGCGACATCAACGATGACACTGCCTTCAGGCATGCGCGCAATCATGTCGCGGGTGATGAGTTTTGGCGCCGACGCCCCCGGGATCAGCACGCCACCGACGACCAGGTCGGCGTCGACCACCGCCTGTTCCAGCGAATGGGCG
>JBPEXU010000393.1:0-7395 GCA_052031225.1 Marinobacter sp.
GGCGGTGTACCCATCCGCAAAGTGTAACTTCCTGATCGATGTGAGATTCGTTGATCCCACCGCAATAGTGACTGCGCATACCGGTTCCCGTAGTTTCCAATGGTTGCTTGGGTAGTCGAAAAGCGGCCCATTATAAACACAATGGGCCTGAAAATCAGGCGTGTTTGCGCGCTTCTGCGTGTGCGGGTGACGCGCTCCGGCTTGGCCGCTAAAATGCCGGTTCACGCAACAGAGGGAGCGCTAACTTGTCGTCCAGAGCCGAACAAAAACTCCGAACCCGCCGGGCCCTGATGGACGCTGCCCTGGCTCAGCTCAGCGCTGACCGAGGCTTTGGCAGCCTGAGCCTGAGAGAGGTGGCCCGGGAGGCAGGCATCGCACCAACGTCCTTTTACCGGCACTTCTCAGAACTGGATGAGCTGGGGCTGGCGCTTGTCGATGAGGGCGGCGTCGCCCTGCGCCAGCTGATGCGCCAGGCCCGCAAACGCATTGCCCGGGACGGCAGCGCGATCTCGACATCCGTGGATACCTTCATGGAATACCTGGGCAACAACGCCAATTTGTTCCGACTGATGCTGCGCGAACGCACCGGTGTATCGAAACCGTTCCGGACAGCGGTAAAAGCAGAAATCGAGCACTTTGTCACCGAGTTGGCGGATGACCTGCGCCGCTTTGCCGAGGAAGAGAACAAACCTCTCTCCGACCCCCGCCTGGTGGCCGAAGCCATGGTTACGCTGGTGTTCAATCAGGGTGCCGAAGCGCTGGACGCCACGCCCAAAGAGCGGGAAGAACTGAAGGCCAAGCTGAAAACCGAGCTCCGGATGATTCTGGTCGGGTCTCAGGCCCTGGCGCAGCGAGAGCGATAACCCGGTTAGGCCAACCGGGAGACCACCGGCGCCAGCAGTTCACGGACACGCTGCTCGGCCTCGGGATCGTAGGGCACCGGAGCCTGCTTACCCCAGACCGGTCCCGGCCAGGCGGCATCACCTTCGTAACGAACGATATGATGAACGTGCAGCTGCGGCACCATGTTACCCAGCGCAGCCACGTTCATCTTGTCCCCGCCAAAGGCGTCCATCATGCCGCGACTGAGGGTCGAGGACTCCCAGAGCAGCCGTTGCTGCTGCGCTTCTGACAGCTCATAGATTTCCCGGATGTCGGGAAACCGTGGCACCAGCAGCACCCAGGGCCAGGTTTGCTCGTTCATCAGGCGAATCTCGCACAGACGGCTTTGCCCGAGTGACAACGTGTCTGCAGCCAGCCGCTCATGCAAACGAAAGCCCTGTTCCATCGCCCTACTCCGCGTGAAACTGGTTGCGGCCGCGCCCGATCGCGTAGTACACCAGACCGTGACGGGTCAGCATGTCCGGCTCGTACAGGTTGCGACCATCAAACACCGCCGGCTCGCGCAGCGCCGCCGCTACCGCTTCAAAATCGGGCGAGCGGAACTCCTTCCACTCGGTACAGATCGCAAGCACGTCGGCACCTTTGAGCGCCTGCTCCTTGGTGCCACACAGGGTCAGGCCAGGCTCGTCGCCATAAATCCGCTGGGTTTCCTGCATCGCTTCCGGATCGAACGCCTGCACCCGGGCGCCGGCTTTCCAGAGATCTTCCATCAGGGTTCGGGAGGAAGCCTCGCGCATGTCGTCGGTGTTGGGCTTGAACGCCAGCCCCCACAACGCCACGACCTTGCCCTGCAGATCGCCGCCAAAGTAGTGACTGATCTTGTCGAACAACACGTGCTTCTGAGCGACATTGACCGCCTCGACCGCACGTAGGAGCCGGGCATCGTAACCGCAGTCCCGGGCGGTCCGGGCCAGGGCCTGGACGTCTTTCGGGAAACAGGAGCCACCGTAACCGCAACCGGGGTAAATGAAGTGATAACCAATACGGGGATCGGAACCAATGCCCCGGCGCACCGCCTCTATATCGGCGCCCAGACGCTCAGCCAGGTTGGCCATCTCGTTCATAAAGCTGATCTTGGTCGCCAACATGGAATTGGCCGCGTACTTAGTCAGCTCGGCCGAGCGAATATCCATGAAAATCATCCGGTCATGGTTCCGGTTGAACGGGTAGTAGACTTCCCGCAGCAGTTCCGCGGCCCGCTCGCTGTCGGTGCCGACCACAATCCGATCCGGCTTCATGAAATCGTTGATGGCCGCGCCTTCTTTCAGAAACTCCGGATTGGACACCACGTCAAAGTCCAGCTCGACGCCCCGATGGTCCAGCTGGGCACGAACGGCGGCACGAACCTTGTCACCGGTGCCGACGGGCACCGTGGACTTGTCAACCACCACTTTGTAGTCGTCCATGTGCTGACCGATCGCTTTCGCCACCGCCAGCACGTACTGCAGATCCGCCGAACCGTCTTCATCGGGCGGGGTCCCCACCGCAATGAACTGCAACACCCCGTGCCCGACCGCTTCCGCGACGTCGGTCGTGAACGACAACCGCCCGGCTTCCACGGTGTGCCTGACGATGCTGTCCAGGCCAGGTTCGTAAATCGGTATCTGGCCGTTTTTCAGCTTCTCGATCTTTTCCTGATCTACGTCCATGCACAGTACGTGATGGCCAACATCCGCCAGACAGGCGCCGGTGACCAGCCCCACATACCCAGTACCAAAAATGGTGATTTTCATGATTTGGCGTCCAGTTCCATTTCAAAGCCTAAGAAAAATCAGTTGTTGTCCGAGCCGGCGCGCTTTTGCTGCCAGATACGCTCCCACTTCAACGCGGTGCTGACGATGGCGTCCAGGTCGTCATGGTCCGGGTGCCAGCCAAGCGTTTCCCGGATCAGCGAGTTATCGGCCATCAACGCGGCCGGATCTCCCGGACGCCGGCCAACCTCCGTCACCGGAAAATCCACCCCGGACAGCTTCTTGACCACATCGATGACCTCGCGGACAGTGAAGCCACGACCGTAGCCACAGTTCATCACCTGCGAGGCGCCACCACCGGCCATATAGTCGAGAGCCATCACATGGGCCTTTGCCAGGTCTTCGACGTGGATGTAGTCACGAATGCAGGTGCCGTCTCGGGTGTCGTAGTCGGTACCAAACACGCTCATACCGTCGCGCTGGCCCGTCACACACTCGCAGGCCACCTTGATCAGATGAGTGGCTTCGGGCGTGGCCTGACCAAGCACCCCGTCCGGATTGGCGCCGGCGACGTTGAAATAGCGCAGAATCACATAGTTGAGCGAAGAGGCGCTGGCCAGATCCATGATCATCCGCTCGCTCATCATCTTGGACGCGCCGTAGGGATTGATGGGCGCCAGCGGCAACTGTTCAGTCAGAACCTGCTGATCCGGCATACCGTAGACCGCCGCCGTTGAGGAAAACACCAGGTACGGCACCCGGTGACGGTCGATCGCCTTCAGCAGATTCAGGGTGTTGCGGGTGTTGTTGCTGTAATATTTCAGGGGGTTGGCGACGGATTCCGGCACCACAATGTTGGCGGCGAAGTGCAGTACGGCGTCGAACGAATGCGACGAAAACACCTGTTCCAGTGCCGCTTCGTCGGCCAAGTCGCCTACCACCAGCTCGCCTGCGGTGACCGCCCAGCGGTAGCCCGTGGAAAGGTTGTCGAACACCACTATGTCGTGACCAGCAGCACCCAGCTGACGTACCACGTGACTCCCGATGTACCCGGCACCGCCGGTTACCAGCACCTTCATGAGCTTTACCTACTCTTTCCCTTCCTGCTGCTTGCGTCGCCGGATCTCGTCGCGGCGGCGGCTGAAAAATTCACTGATAACGGCGCTGCACCGCTGCGCCAGCAACCCACCTTCGGCATGCACCCGCCAGTTGAAGTGCGGCTCGTCCAGCGTCCGGCGCGCAGATTCCACCGCTCCAGCTTTCGGCTCGGTGGCGCCGTAGACAAGACGACCGATCCGGCTGTGCACGATCGCGCCGACGCACATGGTACAGGGTTCCAGGGTGACGTACAGTGTCGCGCCCGACAAACGGTAGTTGCCCACCCGGGCAGCAGCGTCGCGCAGGGCACGCATCTCGGCGTGGGCGGTCGGATCGCAACTGGAAATGGGGGCGTTGAAGCCCGCCCCCACCTCTTTGCCATCGAGCACCACCACCGCGCCGACTGGCACTTCACCAACCGCGCCAGCGCTGCGCGCCAGTTCAAGCGCGCGCAGCATCCAGCGTTCGTCTTCGCAGGTCCAGCTGGTCATCCCGGTGCGTCAGCCGAGCCTTACTCCCACTCAATGGTTGCAGGCGGCTTCGAGGAAATGTCGTAGGTCACCCGGGATACGCCTGCGATCTCATTGATGATGCGGTTGGAGACTTTCTCCAGCAGCTCGTAGGGCAGGTGCGCCCAGCGCGCGGTCATGAAGTCGACGGTTTCTACCGCACGCAGGGCGATGACGTACTCGTAGCGACGGGCATCGCCAACCACCCCCACCGATTTGACCGGCAGGAATACGGCAAAGGCCTGGCTGGTCTTGTGGTAGAGATCGGCCCGATGCAGCTCTTCGAGGAAAATTGCGTCGGCCCGACGCAGGATATCGGCGTATTCCTTCTTGACCTCCCCCAGAATACGGACTCCGAGGCCCGGGCCGGGGAACGGGTGGCGATAGACCATGTCGTACGGCAGGCCAAGCTCCAGACCGATACGGCGCACTTCGTCCTTGAACAACTCTCGCAGAGGCTCAACCAGCTTGAGCTTCATGGTTTCGGGCAGGCCGCCGACGTTGTGGTGCGACTTGATGACGTGGGCCTTGCCGGTCTTGGACGCCGCCGATTCAATCACATCCGGATAGATGGTGCCCTGGGCCAGCCAGTTGACATCCTTGATGGTTGCCGCCTCGGCGTCGAACACCTCAATGAAGGTATTGCCGATGATTTTGCGCTTCTGCTCCGGGTCCGAAACCCCTTTGAGCTTGGACAGGAACAGGTCTTCGGCGTCGACGCGGATGACTTTCACCCCCATGTTGCGGGCGAACATATCCATCACCTGATCGCCTTCGTGCAGGCGCAGCAGGCCGTTATCGACAAAGACACAGGTCAGCTGATCGCCGATGGCCTTGTGCAGCAACGCGGCCGTGACGGAAGAATCGACACCGCCGGACAGCCCGAGCAGCACTTTGTCGTTACCCACCTGGTCGCGAATCTGTTGAACCGCATCGTCGACAATCTTGGCCGGGGTCCAGAGCGCCTCACAGCCGCAGATATCAAGCACGAAGTGTTCGAGAATCCGCTTACCCTGAAGCGTGTGAGTGACTTCCGGGTGGAACTGAACACCGTACAGGTTCCGGCTGACGTCCTGCATCGCGGCAATCGGCGCGCTCTCGGTGGACGCCAGCAGCTCAAACCCGTCTGGCATGGCAACCACTTTGTCACCGTGACTCATCCAGACATCCAGCAGCGATTCCCCGGTGGCGGTCAGGTGATCGGTGATGTCTCTCAGCAACGGGCCGCTGGCCCGCACTTTTACCTGCGCGTAGCCAAACTCCCGCTTCTCCGAACTGGCGACGCGTCCGCCCAGCTGCTCGGCCATGGTCTGCATGCCGTAGCAGATCCCCAAGACCGGAATGCCGCGATCGAACAAGCCCTCCGGTGCGCGCGGGCCACCGAGCTGGGTGACGGATTCGGGGCCGCCAGCGAGGATGATGCCTTTGGGGTTAAACGCTTCCAGCTCCTGATCGCTGACATCGAACGCCTTGATCTCGCAATACACCCCGATTTCCCGGACGCGGCGGGCGATAAGCTGGGTGTACTGGGAGCCGAAATCGAGAATCAGGATACGGTGGTCGTGAATGTTCTGGGCCATGGAGTCCTCGGATCTACAATAAACAACGCGGCTCCGGATCGGAGCCGCGTCATGACAGGCGATACTTAACCAATACGATAGTTGGGCGCTTCTTTGGTGATGGTCACGTCGTGCACGTGACTCTCCCGCATACCGGCATTGGTAATTCGGACGAATTCCGGTTTGGTGCGCATTTCATCCATGTTGGCGCTGCCAGTATACCCCATGGATGCCCGCAGACCGCCGACCAGCTGGTGCACGATGTTGCGCATCGGCCCTTTACAGGCAACCCGCCCTTCGATGCCTTCCGGCACCAGTTTCTCAATGCCTTTGCTGGCGTCCTGGAAATAGCGGTCACTGGATCCCTGCCCCATGGCGCCCAGCGATCCCATGCCCCGGTAAGCCTTGTAACTCCGGCCCTGGTACAGTTCGACCTCGCCCGGCGCTTCGTCGGTACCGGCCAGCAGGCTGCCGATCATGACGCTGTGCGCACCGGCAGCGATGGCCTTGGCGATGTCGCCGGAGAACCGGATGCCGCCATCGGCAATCAACGGAACACCGCGGCCTTTCAAGGCCTCGGCGACGTTGGACACCGCGGAAATCTGGGGTACGCCGATACCGGCAACGATGCGCGTGGTACAGATAGAGCCGGGACCAATGCCCACTTTCACCGCATCCGCGCCGGCATCCGCCAGGGCGATGGCGGCTTCAGCGGTGGCGATGTTGCCGCCAATGACCTGGACTTCCGGGAAGTTCTGCTTGACCCAGCGGACCCGCTCGATCACGCCCTTGGAATGGCCGTGCGCGGTGTCCACCACGATCACGTCCACGCCGGCTTCGGCCAGGGCGGCGATGCGGGCCTCGGTGTCACCGCCGGTACTGACCGCCGCGCCCACCCGCAGGCGCCCCTGCTCGTCCTTGCAGGCCAGCGGATAGTCTTTGGCCTTCTGAATGTCCTTGACGGTGATCAGACCCCGCAACTGGAAATCGTCGTTGACCACCAGCACTTTCTCAATCCGGTGCCGGTGCAACAGCTCTTTGACCACATCGAGGTTGGCGCCTTCCTTGACTGTCACCAGTTTGTCCTTGGGGGTCATGATTTCACGGACCGGCGTGTCCATGCGGCTTTCGAATCGAATGTCCCGACCGGTGACAATGCCCACCAGATCGTTGCCATCAACCACCGGCAGGCCGGAAATATTGTTGGCCATGGTGATGTCGACCAGTTCGCGCACGGTGGTGTCCGGAGACACGGTAATCGGATCTTTCACCACGCCGCTTTCAAACTTTTTGACCTTGCGTACCGCGGCCGCCTGCTGCTCCACCGTCATGTTCTTGTGCATGATACCGATGCCGCCTTCCTGGGCCATGGCGATGGCAAGCTCAGCTTCGGTCACCGTATCCATCGCTGCCGATACCAGCGGGATGTTCAGGGTGATGCCTTTGGTCAGCTGGGTTTTCAGGTCAACCTGATGGGGAAGAACTTCGGAGTATCCGGGAACAAGCAGAACGTCATCAAACGTGAGGGCTTCTTCAGCAATTCGCAGCATTGGGATCCGCCTTATGAACGTGCTAAGTTTGGAATTTCCGTGCCGCACCAGCCATGGCGCGACAAAGCAAAATCCTTAATCGATC
>JBPEXU010000394.1:0-13597 GCA_052031225.1 Marinobacter sp.
CCGGATCTCCTGCTGCAACGGGCGCAGGATCGAATACGAGTAGGACTGGTTGACGAAGAACAGGTAACGCTTCATGACGCCAGCTCGCGGGTCAGTTCGCGGATAAGGTCGGCGGTTTTGCCAATGGTCACGTCCTTGGAGAAGTCCCGCTCAATGCGCGCGCGGCCGCGCTCGCCCATGCCCTTCGCACCCTCTGGATCGTCGGCCAGCGCCATCAGAGCCCGGGCCAGCGCTTCGGGTGCCCGGATCGGCACCACAAACCCTTCCACGCCATCGGTCACCAACTCGGGCATACCTCCGGCTTCGGTCACCACCACCGGGCGCCGGTAAGCCATGGCCTCGATCACCACCCTGGGCAAGCCCTCGCTCTCGGAGGGCAACACCAGCGCATCGCAGGCGCCGGCCACCTGGGGCGCGTCGTTACGATAGCCGGCAAACCGGATACGGCCCGCGTGTCGGGACTCGTTGACCTGGCGAACCAGGGCGTCGTTTTTCTCCAGGTCGCCCACCAGCAACAGGTGCAGCGGGCAGGACTCGGGCACGTACTCCATGGCCTCGACCAAGGTCGCAAAGCCCTTGCCCGGTCGATCCCGGCCGATGCAGGTGACCACGAACGCGTCGGCCGGAAATCCGAACTCGGACAAATCCGCCACCGGCTGGTCGTACCAGCTCAGATCGTGCCCCTTGTAGATGGTCACGGCTTTGCCCCTGAGCGGACGATAGCCTCCAACGCCGATCGACTCGAAATAGCGCTGGACCGCGCCGGACACACAAACAATCCGCGACAGCCGGGGATGCAGGAAGGTGACCCAGGATTCGGGCTTGAGGAATCCGACATTGCCGATCACGCCGCGGTAGGCCATCACCTTGATGCGCATGCCCCGGCTGGCCCGAAGACCACAGGCAAGGGCTCTGGGGTTAAACGCGTAAATCACGGAATAGTGGCCGGACTGCAACTCCTGGCGAATGGCCCGGGTGCCCTCGGAATCAAAGCGGCCGGTGAGGCGCAGGGGCACCACCGGCAACCCGGCCTCGACAAACAGCGGGTAGTTCTTGCCGGTGTCGTTGGCCATCACGGTGGTTGACAGGCCTGAGCGGGCCAATCCGATAATCAGGTGGGTTTCAGCCAGATCGGAACGATCGGTGATGATAAGGACTCTCGGTTCCATTACACTCTTCACACATTGGATTGCCGGCGACACTCGCCGATGCTTGTTGTACGCCCAGCCCCAGAACGGGCTCCGGGCAAAAAAGGTAAAGGATACCATGGTTGTTACCGGTCACCGGCCGCCAGATTGGCACCCAGATGAACTTTCGTTCCTGTCCCGACACGGCCTGTTGGGCTCCGACACGGCCCTGGACGATCTGGACAAAGTCAAAGAACGCTGGATTCACAACACCGTACGGGAAGTCTTTCTGGCACCGGGCGGTTTCGTCATCAAACGCTATTCCCACCACCCCGGCCGCAAGGATTACCGCAAGGTCTGGAAGCGGGAGCACACTGCCCTTCAGCGTTTATCCGGCCTGCCAGTGCCCGACTCCCTGGGTTACATCACCGTATCCCATGGCCACGGCGTCACCAGCGTCCTGCACTTGAGAACCTACATGCAGGGGGCGCCGATGAGCTGGCGGTCCGATAAGGATCTGCAGGATCTGGCCGAACTGATCGCCGCCTTTCACGACCAGGGCGTGGTGACTCTGGACCCTCAGCAGGAAAACTTTATCCGCACTCAGGACCCGGCTCAACCGGTTGGCTTCATTGACTTCGGCAGGGCACGTATTTTCCGACCCATGTCACTGCTCATGCTCATAAACGTGGGCAAAGAGCTGTCGCGCCTCAGCAACGAAGGTGGACTCACACCGCCACAATTCGAAGCCTTCCTGCGTCATTACGAACACGCCATGCGGTATTCCCAGGGCCAATGGGCCGTTGTCCAGTGGAGCTATCGCCACTGGCAGAGACGCCATGCCCGAAAAGTCCGGCGGAAACAGCGTCAGGCGTCATAGCCTTCGCGCAAGGCGGCCCACAGCCGTTCGATCGCATCCTCCGGCAGATGGCGGCAACGCTTGTCCACCGAGCGTCTCAACCGCTTCAGGTTGCCGGCCTGCCATGCGCCCGATTCGGGCCGACGCAGTCGACACTTATCGAAATCAATCAGGTAGAGTTCGTCGCCCGCGACCAGGATGTTGTCGCAGTTGAGATCGGCGTGATCCAGGCCGACGTCGTGGAAGCGCCGAATCAGCGCCCCCACCCTCTGCCAGAGCTCGATGCGACCAAGGTTCGCCGCGTCCGGCATAGGAACGGCATCGGGAATCCGCCGAACCATGATCCAGGCCCGGTAGGTGAAACCGCCCCGGCGCTCGGCCATCGCCGCCACCGGCTCCGGTACCGGCAGGCCCTGGTCCCGGAGCACCTGCAGCAAGCGCAGCTCGGCGAACGAACGCGTCCGGTCAAAACCAAGGAAGGCATAGCTCCGCTCGGACAACCGGGCCATCAGCCCGCCCCGCCGATACTGCCGCAACACCACCGCACCGTCCGGCGTCTCGACAAACCAGGCCGCCCCACGCCCACCGGCATCAACCGGCCTGGCCCGATCTCCCCAGTACCCGGGCTGGAACCATTGCCCGGAAATGTCGGACAAATGCGACAGGCACAGGATGCGGGCCCGCCCGTCGCAAAGACTCAATTCTCGAAGCGTTTCCAATCGGCGATCGCCTTATCAACCGGTGTTATCACGCCCCCGGAGTTCACAGAAAGACGTTCCTGGGCAACTCGGGTACAATGGCGCGAGTTTAGCAGTGACCGGCCTCCCGGCTCCACCACCGCCCAATGATCACCCACACACAACCGTCTGACGGACAACGTTTTGACTACTTCCATCTGCATTTTGCGTTTATCGGCCATCGGTGACGTGACCCACGTCATTCCCGTGGTCCTCAGCCTCCAGCAACAGGTGCCCGACGTAAAGATCACCTGGATCATCGGCAAAGTCGAAGCCAAGCTGATCGGCGACCTGCCCGGTGTCGAATTCATCGTGTTTGACAAGAAAGCGGGGCTGCGGGGCTACCGGGAGCTGCGCCAGCGCCTGCGCGGACGGCGGTTTGATGCGCTCTTGCACATGCAGGTGGCGTTCCGCGCCAATCTGGCCGCCGCCCTGGTCCCCGCCAACGTCAAAATCGGCTACGACCGGGCCCGCAGCAAAGACCTGCACAGCCTGTTCATTAATTGCCGCATCCCGCCCGCGCCGAAACAGCACGTCCGGGATTGCCTGGCCAGTTTTCTGGAGCCACTGGGGCTGCAGCCGGCTCCGCCGCGCTGGCAAATACCCTTGTCAGAATCCGACCGGGCCTTCGCCCGCCAACACCTGGCGAACGACCGGCTGAATCTGATCATCAGTCCCTGTGCCAGCCACACGCTGCGCAACTGGCCAGCGGAACGCTATGCGCAGCTGGCCGATTACGCCATCCGCGAGCACAACATGCACGTCGTTCTCGTCGGCAGCCCGGCCCCGTTTGAACTCGACTACTGCGCGGCGATCGAACGCCACATGAAAGAGCGCGCCCATAACATCTGCGGCCAGGACACCCTCAAGCAACTGACCGCACTGATGGCCCAGGCGGACCTGGTGGTCGCCCCGGACACCGGTCCGGCTCACATCGCCAGCGCCGTGGGTACCGACGTTCTGGGCCTGTTCGCCGCCAGCAACCCCTACCGGTCCGGCCCCTACAATTCGCTGCACTGGTGCGTGAACCGATACCCAGAGGCGTTGCAGCGCTTTACCGGCAAGACGGTCGACGAGGCCCGCTGGGGCGCAAAAGCCGAATTCGACGGCGCGATGGAACTGGTGACGGTCGAAGAAGTCACCGCGATGCTGGATCAATGGCAGCAAAAACGAACCGAACACCACGGAGCAACGCAATGACACGGACTTCACCGGTGCTCAAACCTAACTTCGCCACACGATCGATCGAACCCGCTCTGAGCTGGGTCGCGCTGCTTTCCTGTGTCGGCTACGCCTTCGCCGAGCTGTTGTTTCCCGATGCCAGCCGGTACGCCGAGGGCCTTCTGCTGCTGGCAACACTGATCGCGCTGGGCCTGGGCAAGCGCAACGCAACACTGTTCTGGCCCCTGGTCATGCTGGGCGCCGCCCTGGTTCTGGAAACCACGTCGTGGCTGGCCTCTTTCCAGGCCGCGGATTACGGCTTCGAACCCGACAGTGGGCCTCGGCTGGATCGCATCAGCAAGTGGTTTCTGTTCCTGGTGCTGGCGTTCTGGCTGCCGAGTAGTCGGCGCGCAGTGACGGCCTTCTGGGCCTCGGCAGTTGTCGCCTTTGCCCTGACCCCCTGGATCGCAGGCGAGGGCTGGCAGGAAATACAGACCGCCTTGAACGGCGCCCGCATCGACGCCGGCACCATGAACGCGCAGCACGCCGCGATGATGGCCGGAACACTCCTGATCGGCGCTGTCTGCCTGATGATTCACGGCAATACGAGTCGGCCCCGGAAGCCAGATTTCATACTCGCCGGTGTGAGCCTTGCCGTCCTCGCCGCGTTTTTCCTTTACGCCACCCAAACCCGGGGCGTTTGGCTGGGCGCGGTTATGGGCACGATGACCGTTCTCGCGCTTTACGTTTTCTGGCCGCCCTCCAGCGCCCGGACCCAGCCTGGCCGCAAACGCACCGCCCTGATCATCACCCTGCTACTCTCCGTGGGCCTCGCGATGACACTCAACACCCAGCTGTCCGAGAAACTGGAGCGGGAGAGCAGTTCCGCGACACTGGCTTTGGAGGGGCGTTTCAGCGAGCTGCCGTATGACAGCACCGGAATACGGCTCCGGTCTTGGTACTACGCGTTGCCATGGATCGCAGAAAACCCGTGGTTTGGCTGGGGCCCCGAAGGCAGCAAGGTGATCATGCAGGAATCCGACGCGTTGCCCCCGGCATTGAAGGTGCATTTCGGTCATCTACACAGCACTTACCTGGACGTGCTCGCGCAGTATGGCCTCGCAGGATTGTCCCTGCTGATTGCTCTGGGGGCATGGTTTGCCGGGAGCCTTATTCAGGCCAACCGTCGCGGTGTGATTCCTTACGCAGCCTTCCTGATGGGCATGGGGTTCCTGGTATACTGGCTGGTTGTCAACGCCTTTGAGTCATACATGCTGTTTTCTAGCGGGAAGTACGTGTTCACCATTGTGCTGGCCGGAATTCTGTCACTTATGCCAACCACTCGCACCGCAAAACCCGCGAGCACTTAACTCCAAGGATCAGGTTAGCTGTCATGCCCGAAAAAAACGCCTACACAGACGAGACACTTCACGTAGCGCTCTGTTGCGACGAAAACTACACCGCCTATGCCACAGTGGTTATGGTGTCGGCTCTGAATCACACAGCGCGCCCCGACCGTTTCTGCTTCCACCTGATTGCCAATCAGGTTCGGCCGGAAACGGTGCGCCGCATGCAGGGCGAGATACAGCGCCTCGGCGCCCGACTGTGCGTCTACGAAGCAACGAACGACACCTTCGACGGCCTCCCGGTACATCGCTTTGGTCAGGCGGTTTACCAACGCATTCTTCTGGGAGAGTACCTGCCGGAGGCTGTGCGCCGGATCATCTATCTGGACTCGGACCTGATCGTGCGCGACGACCTCGGCCAGCTCTGGGATACCGACCTTCAGGGCCACCCCCTGGCGGCGGTCGAAGACCTGTCGCGCTCGGCCTGTGAAACCATCGGCATTGCCAGAAACGCTTACTTTAATTCAGGGGTCCTATTACTCGATCTGAACCAGTGGCGCGCGGAAGGCATTCACTGGCGAGTGGCGGACTATGCGGCCGAGCACGCGCACCGACTGCACTACGTCGACCAGTGCAGCCTGAATGCGGTACTCCATGAGCGCTGGCTGCGGCTGCACCCGAGGTGGAACGCGCAAGCCAATATTTACAAAATCCTGAAGAAATACAGCGATGGCAGCGGCTACACGGTTTCGGAGCTGGAGGAAGCCACCGCCTGGCCTGCCGTTGTCCATTTCACCGGCAAAAAGAAACCCTGGCTGCAGCACTGCTTCCACCCCTACAAGCACGAGTTTCGGGCAATACTTGATCAGTTGTCCTGGGCTCAGCCTCACCCTTCCCGGACGGACATTGGCGAGCGCATTCGTTACTGGCTGGCCCTGCGCGATCACGCCAAGAACGCGACCCGTAAGCGCTGCGCCGAACGGCTGCGGGCCACCAAGGCGAAGCCCGAATCCGTGACCTGACCTGGTGCTTCGGGGACCAAGCGGAGCCCGGCGACCACCGGGCTCCAGTCCGATCTTAGGCCTTGGACGGTGTGGTGTAATCCTGGTAGGACTTCTCTTCGACGAAGCGGGAGCCGAGCGCCAGGTTGATCTCTTTCTTGATGGCAGCACGCTTGTCGTTGGTGATGTACACGGAACGGGCCAGCTCGATAAACCGGGGGCCGAAGTCCTGAGCCGCTTCCTGATCCCGGATATCGTCTTCGATTTCCCACAGCGCCTCGTTCACCGCCTTCAGCTGCTGCCGCAGTTCGGCAATCCGCTGCTGATCTTCAACCGCCTCGTTCCAAGTCTGGCTGAGCTCTTCCAGCTCCAGCCGCACGTTCTTCAGCTTGGCTTCGTCCTTGATCCGTTCGGACTTGATCTCGAGGATCGTAATCTTGTCGAGCACTTCTCCGAACGAGACCGGAACCTTGATTACATCTGTCATTGCACTGTCCTACTCATCAATTCTCGTCACCCGGAAGACCGGGCTCAGCCCTTTACCGGCGTCAGCCAGTCCTGATGCTCCGGCAGCTTGCCCTTCACCGCATCAAAGTACATGGTCTGCAGTTTCTCAGTGACCGGGCCACGCTTGCCTGCGCCGATGATACGGCCATCCAGCTCCCGGATCGGCAACACCTCCGCAGCGGTGCCGGTAAAGAAGGCCTCATCGGCGATGTAAACCTCGTCCCGGGTAATCCGACGTTCACGAACAGGAATGTCCAGCTTGCGTGCAAATTCTAGGATGGTGGCACGGGTAATACCTTCCAGACACGACGTCAGCTCCGGTGTGTGCAGCACGCCGTCGCGCAGGATAAAGATGTTCTCACCGGAACCCTCGGCGACATAGCCCTCGTTATCCAGCAGCAGCGCTTCCTCGCAGCCGCTGGCAATGGCCTCGTTCAGTGCCAGCATCGAATTGATGTAATTGCCGTTTGCCTTGGCCTTGCACATGGTGATGTTGACGTGGTGCCGGGTGTAGGAAGACGTCCGGACTTTGATGCCCTGCTCTCTGGCTTCCGGCGACATGTACGAAGGCCAGCTCCAGGCCGCGACCATGACGTGCACCTTCAGGTTGTCGGCGCGCAGCCCCATGCCCTCCGAGCCCAGGAACACCATCGGACGCAAATAGGCTTCATCCAGATTGTTGTCCCGAACCGCCGCACACTGCGCTTCGTTCAGTTCTTCCTTACTGAACGGCATCTGCATGTTCAGGATGTGCGCAGAGCGGAACAGGCGGTCGGTGTGTTCTTTCAGGCGAAAAATCGCGGGACCGTTCGCGGTGGCGTAGGCTCGCACGCCTTCAAAACATCCCAGGCCGTAATGAAGGGTGTGGGTCAGCACATGAGTTTTGGCGTCCCGCCAGGGAACCATTTCGCCATCGAGCCAGATAAGGCCATCGCGATCAGCCATCGACATTCTTGTTTGCTCCTAAAAATGCGGTTTTCGGGGATTCGGCATTCTAGCAGGAAACGTCTCTGGAAATAAATTTAGCTTACTACTCAACCATAACTTTCTGCCACATCCTGCGGATGTAGTCCCGCTCCTCGGGGAAGGCATCACCGGCAATGCGGCTGTTGAGGTTCTGCAGCGCCCTGTGATGTATCGTCGAACGCAGCGTGATGTAGGCCTCGCGCAACCGTTCGGTATCGTCCACGGGCAGAATGCCGGCGCGTCCCAGTTCTTCCAGCTGGCGGATATTGTCCGACCATTGGGTCAGCTCGGGGTGCTTGGCGCTCCAGGCCAGCATCAGATACTGCACCAAAAACTCGATATCGACGATGCCGCCACTGTCGTGCTTGATGTGAAAATACTGATCTTGCTCACTGGCCGGTGTGCCCAGACTGGCGCGCATCTTCTCCCGCATAGCCACCACTTCCTGACGCAGCTTGTCCTGCGCCCGCGGCTGACAGAGTACGTCGTGGCGGATCGCTTCAAAGGCGTCCAGCGTCTCCCGGCAACCGGCCACGCCCCGGGCGCGGGCCAACGCCTGATGCTCCCAGGTCCAGGCGTCGTTGCGCTGATACTTTTCGAACGCCGCCAGCGTGGTCACCAGCAAGCCGGAGTTGCCGGACGGGCGCAGGCGCATGTCCACCTCGTAGAGCTGACCGGAGGGCGTCTGGGTGCTGAGAATGTGTACGATCCGCTGACCAAGCCGGGTGTAGAACACCGCGTTATCGATGGGCTTCTCGCCATCGGTGCTCTGATTGGGGTCGGCCTTGTGCACAAACACCAGGTCCAGATCCGAGGTATAGCCCAGCTCGATACCGCCAAGTTTGCCATAGCCGATGATGGCAAAATCCGTCTCACAGGCGGAGCCGTCCGCCCGGCGCGGATAACCATGCCGGCTCACCAGGTTGGCGAACGCGACATCCACCACGTGATCCAGCACCACCTCCGCGATCCAGGTGAGATAATCACTGACCTTCATCAGTGGCAGAGTGCCTTTCAGTTCCGATGCGGCAACCCGAAGGATGTGGGCCTTCTTGAAGTGCCGCAGCGACTCCATCTGTTCTTCCAGATCCTCGTAGGGAATACGTAACATCTGCTGCCGCAGGTCGTCCTGGAGTTCTTCTTTCGCGGGCGGGTGGTACAGGCTTTCGGCGTTCAGCAGCTCGTCCAATAGCAACGGCGTTTCGGCCAGCTGGCGGGCAATCCACGGGCTCTCGCTGCACAACCGGACCAGCTGAGTGCGGGCGCCCGGGTTCTCCAGCAGCAACACCATGTAGGCGGTTCTCCGGAGGATCGCCTCGACCAGCTCAAGCACCCGGGACAGGGTTTCCGAGGGGTTGTCCACCTCGGTCAGCGCGTCCAGAAGCACCGGCATGAACTGCCCCAAGCGCCTGCGGCCCTGGGTTTGCAGGGTCTGTACCGTGCGGCTGGCTCTGAGCTCCTTCAACAGGTTCCAACTGGCGTCGGCGTCTTCGTAGCCCTGTTCCGTCAACCAGGCGACTGCGGCGGCATCGTCCATTTCCGCGTGCCAGAGCTCATACCACTCTTCCGACAACTCCATGGCGGACGACTTCTCATCGTCCTCCGAGGCAATGATGTTGGCAAAGTGGGTGGCCACGCGAGCGCGGTGCTCGTTCAGAACCCGCTCGCAGTTGGGCCAGTCGTCGAACCCCATGATCAACGCAACCCGGGCCTGGTTCAGCGCATCGTCCGGCAGGGTCTGGGTTTGTTTATCCTCGACGCCCTGCAGCGCGTGCTCCAGGTTTCTCAGGAACACATACGCCTCGCGCAACTCCGAGACCACAGCCGAAGGCAGCAGCTCAAGCGCCTCCAGTTCTTGCAGGATCGACAACAGTTCGCGCTGCTGCAGCTCACGATCCCGGCCACCGCGAATCAGCTGGAACGCCTGCACCACAAACTCGATTTCCCGGATACCACCGCTGCCCAGCTTGATGTTGTTTTCAAGGCCCTTGCGTCGCACCTCTCGACCGATCATCGCTTTCATCGCACGCAGCGATTCGAACGCACTGAAATCGATGTACTTCCGGTAAACAAACGGCCGCAGGCTGTTCATCAGTACCGCGCCGGCCTGCTGATCTCCGGCAACCACCCGGGCTTTCACCATCGCATAGCGTTCCCAGTCCCGGCCCTGGTCCTGATAGTAGGCTTCCAGAGCCGCAAAACTGAGCGCGAGGGCACCACTCTGGCCATAGGGCCGCAGCCGCATGTCGACCCGGAACACAAAGCCATCGGAGGTGATCTGGTCAAGCGCCTGAATCAGCCGCTGACCAAGGCGAATAAAGAACTGCTGGTTGTCCAGCGAACGGCGACCGCCACGGGTTTCACCGCTGGACGGGAACGCGAAGATCAGGTCGATATCGGAAGACACATTCAGCTCCCGCCCTCCGAGCTTCCCCATGCCAAGCACCACCATCGGTTGTGGACTGTCTTCCCCGGTGACCGGATGCTTGCCGTAAGGGGTGCCATACTGTTCACAGGTATCAGCGTACAGCCAGTCCAGAGCCCCCTGAATGCAGAGATCGGCAAAACCACTGGCCGCAGCCATGGTTTCGTCAAGATCGGCCCAGCGCATCACGTCCCGCCAGATGATCCGGAACTGGGTTTCACGCCGGAAGCGCCTGAGCGCAGCGTGCAATGCCGCTTCGCCATCAACCTCTGCCAGGTAGTCCTGCCAGCGTTGCTTGAGATACGCCTCGGTTGTCGGCTCGGTCAGCGCCTGGGCACCCAGCGTTGCGCGGACCAGATCACCATGCCGTTCCAGAGTCTGCCGCACAAACAGGCTCCGGCCGATGGCGCCGGCCACCACTTCCTCGGTGATCTCGGGCGAAGATACCAGCCAGTCCGGAACGCCCTCCGGAAACACGGTGTCCCAGCATCTGGCCACCTCCTCGGCAATCGGTGTCGGCAAGGCACTCCAAGGCGCGGACATAATGCAAACCCCTGTCTCTCTGTTATATTTCCGGTACTGTATAACGAACACACCCGCGACTGAACAGGCCCATCGCCCGAATGTTACCCAACCGACGTGCTCTCAATCCCGAACACGCCCAGACTCACCTGCCGATGGGGCGCCTGATCCGGGAACGGATGAAGCGACTGTTCCTGATTCTCGCCGCCATGCTGATCACCCAGGTGCTGATCCTTTGGGCGGTCGAGGACCTGAGCCTGTTCGAATCGATCTGGCTGACCATGACCACCGCGACCACCGTGGGTTATGGGGACTTTTCACCTCAGACTGCGACAGGGCGGATCAGCACCATGCTGATTATGTTCGTGGGCGCGATCACCATGCTCACGATCATTATCAGCGATTTCATCGAGTACCGGTTTTATCGCCGGGAACGGATCCTTACCGGACGCTGGACCTACAAAATGAAAGACCACATTGTCATCATCAACACACCTCAGACCGGCGGCGCCCAGTATTTCATGCGCTTTGCCAGCCAGGTACGGGCGGTACCCGGTTACGAAACCATCCCCATCCTGCTGCTCACGCGGCAATTTCCCAATGGTCTGCCGACCGAGCTGGCCGATTGCGGCGTGGTGCACTACCACGGCTCGGGCAGCGATCCGGAGGCGCTGAAAGCAGTTCACGCCGGCAGTGCCCGCCATATCATTGTACTGGCCGCCGATGAGGCCGAACCGGGCTCAGACAGCCTGACCTTCGACATTGCCCATCGACTGTCGGAATCGAATCTGGCCGGCCACACCACGGTGGAGTGCGTCAGCGACCACAATCGCCAGCGTTTCAAGGCGCTCGGCATCCGCACCGTCATCCGCCCGGTACGCACCTACCCGGAGATCATGGTTCGCGCCGTCGTCGCCCCAGGCTCCGAGAAGGTCCTGGAGGACATGTTCAATTACGAAAAGGATCACCCGCACCGATACGATCTGACGCTGGATGACCTGAGCTGGTCGGACATCGTCAGCGCTCTGATCCGGCACGGCATCGGGACCGCACTGGCCTACATCGACCACGACGACGAAGTGATCTGTCATCCGCCGGCGAATGAGGAAGTGGAAGGTAAAGCACTGATTGTGCTGGTCAGCTCGTCAGAGACCCCTGGCACAGAAATGGTTGAGGAAGCACTCGATCGCTACCGTGCGTTCCTGGCGAGTTGGCAGGAGCACGCCAAAAACAAGCGGGCCACGGACGCCAACTGATCGGGCTTAACCGGAGGCCAGCGCCAGTTGCCAACGCCCCAGCTCGGTCTGGTCCAGGAGCGAACGCAGCGGGCGTCCTTGCGACAGGCCGGTCTTCACCGCCTGCCAGAGATCCTGACCCCCCCGGGCCTCCGACAGCGACTCAAGCCGAGCAACATCGTAGTCCGCCAACGGGAACGGACGGTCGAGCAGCCAGGAGACACTGAGCGCACGCAGGCTGTCATTCACTGACAGCCCCGCGCCTTTGGGCGGCATTTCGGGCTGATACAGCCCCGCCAGGTAATAGCCCTGTTCGGCTTTACTGATCAGGTTGAGAAACACCGGCACCTGCTCGGCCAGCGCCCTGGCCCAATCTAACAGACACGACGACGCCCCGACTTTCAACTCAAACTCCACCTCGTGCAGCGGCACGTCAACGCCGCCACCGGCAATGACACCTTCATCGAGGGCCGCTTCGACACTGGCCGCCGGTGTCTCCAGCAACCAGATTTTGCGCTGGAAGTTGGTCTCGAACACGACGTGCAGGTCGGCCAGATTGATCCGATTGGCGAGCGGTGTCTGTGCCAGCAATCCCACGTCCAGCTCCGGCCCGGGCAACTCCCATTCCCACTCCTGACGGCGATGTGCCCCATCGACAAACTCGCCCTGGGTTTTCAGGGTCTGGATATAGCGCGCCCCCGCCCGCCGGACCCGTAACGCAGCCCGGGCACGGTTCAGTTCGGCGTCCGGGGTATCGAAATAGCGATTGACCAGCGCTACCGCCTCGGGTGACGTGTCGCCGCTCTGCCTCGCCAGCCAGCGCTCGGCATCGCCGGCCGCCCCGCCTTCGAGGCTCAGTTTGATTTCCAGTTCCGTTGCCAATGCCACCACCTAAAAGTCGTCCCGCAGTGCCCGCAGCTCGCGGGCCGACAACTGGCCATTCAGGCTCCAGCGATAAGGAAGGTCCGCCTCCAGCGGCCAGTTGCCGGGAAGATCCGGGCGATAACGTCTGACAAAACCGTCCACCCCACCAACCGGCTCGAAGTCCTCCTCAAACCAGTCGAAGATCGGTGACAAACGGACAACCCGCGCCTCCCGGTCCAACCGGACACCCTTACCGTCCTGATGCAGGAAGCGAACCGCCTGTTCGTCCAACTGCTGCTCCAGGGTGTCGGCGTAGTACGGCTCCGCTCGGAGATCCGGGCAGCTCAGTGAGGCGCAGTTAATCGCCATATGAACCCTGGGATCGCCCATCGCCCGCAACACCTCGTGCTCCAGATAGCTCAGCGTTACCTGTTGTCCCCCGACAACCCCGGCATCGTGGCGCCAGACCGGGTTGAACAGCGAGCCGACCGAGCGCAGACTCCGCACCGGCCAGTGCTCCAGCACCTTGTTGATCGCGAGTATGTTGTAAGCGTTCAAATAAAACGCCATGCGCTGGGCATCACTGTCCAGGCTATCGAGCGGATAGTCCTCCAGCGCCTGAATCAGTTCCGGCCAGCGCCCATCGGCGCGCAACCCGGCATAGTCGACCAGCCGGACGCTCAGTCCCTGCTGTTCACCCTCCGAGGTGTAGCGCTCCAGCAGCTCCGCGTACAGCGATGGTGACAACGGTTCCAGCGCTGACAATGAAAATACCTACGGTCTGCGCGGCACCTACAACGCCGGTGACCTGACTCTGACCGGTCAGTTCCAGACTCGTAAGGACTCT
>JBPEXU010000395.1:0-4855 GCA_052031225.1 Marinobacter sp.
ACTCTCAGTCACCCCCGGAGTGATAACGAACTGGGCGCCGGCGGACTCCACCTGCCGATACTGCTCGATGGTGGTCACCGTGCCGGCGCCCACCCAGACACCCGGCAGCGCCTTTCTGACCGCGCTAATCGCCTGTAGCCCGTGTTCGGTTCTGAGGGTGATTTCCAGCACCCGGATACCACCATCCACCAGTGCCCGGCACAGCGGCACGGCATCGTCGGGATCCTGGATGCTGATCACCGGTATCAGCATCGAAGCCTGCAACACCGACTGAACGCGCTCGCGGTGGTCCTGCATGAGTTGGGTCATGATCGCTACTCCTTTCAGGGGCTCCAGAACACCTTCAGGCCCGGTTTCAGAAACGCCCGTATCGGCATGGCGTCCCAGGCGTCGGGATCTTCTGCGGCCTGCGCCAGGGTTTGCAGCTTGTCCTCGCCACGGAGCAACAAGGCCGCAAACCTCGCTGCGCTCAGTACCGGGTAGGTCATGGTGATGCGTGGATGCGGCTGGGAGGCCGGTGTCATCGCCGCCACCGGGAGCGGATTGTCGGTGGCCATGGCCCGAACCAGCTCCGGCGCGTCCGGAAACAGCGAGGCGGTATGGCCATCGTTGCCCATCCCGAGCACCAGGGCATCGATGGGCCGTGGCAGTGACTCCAGTGTCCGGACCACCGCCGCCAATCCCTGCTCCGGCGTTTCGCCCGGATGTTTCAGCGGTAAAAAGGTGGCCGAGGCAGCGGCGCCGCGCAGCAGAGTCGCCCGCACCAGGGCGGCATTGCTGGCGGGATCGTTCTCATCGACCCAACGCTCGTCGGCCAGCGACACCACCACCCGACGCCAGTCGAGCGCGCGCTCCGACAGGGCCCGGAAGAACGGTTTCGGGGTGGAGCCGCCGGACACCACCAGGCTTACCCGTTCTGCCCGCGTCAATCGCCGGGCCAATGCCGCCTCCACCTCCTGCGCCAGGCGCTCGGCCACCTGATCCGCGGTCTCCAGCGCCATCAGGGACACCCCGTCGGGCAACACGATCTCAGGCGTCTTCATACCAACTCCGACCATCCCGGGTGATCATGGCAATGGAGGCAACCGGCCCCCAGGTCCCGGCCGCGTAACGTTTGGGCGGCTCACCGCTGTCTTTCCAGTTGCGGATCACCTGATCCACCCAGCGCCATGCGTACTCCACTTCATCCCGGCGCACAAACAGGTACTGGTTGCCTTTCATCACTTCCCACAGTAGACGCTCGTAGGCATCGGGTATGCGATCGGTCTCGAAGGTCTCGGAGAAGGTCAGTTCCAGCGGCCCCTGCCGGAGCCGCATGCCCTTGTCCAGGCCCTGGTCTTTGGTCAGTATTCTCAGGGCCATGCCCTCATCGGGCTGCAACCGGATGATCAGTTTGTTGTGCGCCAGATGCTTCTGGTCCGGATCGAAGATGTAGTGCGGTGCGGGCTTGAAGTGAATGATGATCTGCGACAGCTTTTCCGGCAGGCGCTTGCCCGTTCGGATGTAGAACGGCACGCCGGACCAGCGCCAGTTCTCGATTTCCACTTTCAGCGCGACAAAGGTCTCGGTATCGCTGCCCTTGTTGGCGCCCTCTTCTTCCAGATAGCCCGGCACCGGTTTGCCGTCACTGGTACCGGCGGTGTACTGGCCCCGGACCACGTGTTGCTCCATCAGCTCGGGGGTGATGGTTTTCAGGGCTTTGAGTACCTTCACCTTCTCATCCCGGATGCTGTCGGCGGACAGGTCCGCCGGCGGGTCCATGGCGATCAGGCAAAGTAGTTGCAGCAAGTGATTCTGGACCATGTCGCGAATCTGACCGGCCTTGTCGAAATACCCCCAGCGGCCCTCGATGCCGACGCTTTCCGCCACCGTAATCTCGACATGGGAAATGTGATTCTGATCCCACTGGGACGCAAACAGATTGTTGGCAAAGCGCAGAGCAACCAGGTTCTGAACCGTTTCCTTGCCCAGATAGTGATCGATCCGGAACAGCTGGTTCTCATGATAGACCGCGCCCAGTTCGTCATTGATGACGTTGGAGGAGGCCAGATCGTGCCCGATCGGCTTCTCAACCACCACCCGGGTGCGGTGGGTGCAGCAACGGACTGCACGCAGGTTTCGGGCGATTTCTCCGTACATCGACGGAGGCGTCGCCATGTACACGATCAGTTCGTTATTGGCGGCGTCGCGCCAACCGTTCAGGGCCTGAAACCCTTCCGTATCCGTGAAATCGAGTCGCAGGTAGTCAATCCGCGCCAGGAAGCTGGCCAGCAAGGTGTCATCGAACTCCTCGGGCTTGACCTGCCGGCGGAGCCTTTCGGCCAGGCGCTGGCGAAAGGCGTCGGTGTGGGTGTCGGTTCGGGCAAGCGCCAGAACCCGGCTGCTGCCGGCCAGCAAGCCGGCTCGGTCCAGCTGATACAGGGCCGGAAACAGCTTCCGGTGCGCGAGATCCCCCATGGCGCCAAACAGCATCAGATCGCATGGGGTGTTGATTGGATTGACCATGAAGTCCATCGCTCTGTCACACTGGGCGTCAGCGGCCCGACCGGCCATGCCACAGTCCTAGGCAAATGATCGCACCCACCGCCGGGTTTTCCAAGGACGACGACAGGCCAATCACGCCACCGCCCCAACCCGGGGTGCAAACACGGTATAATCCGGACCAATGCCTGGGGTCCGGGCTGCAACACAGGGAGTATCCAGACATGACGGCGAACCCGTCGCCTCGCGACGACAATCTGCTCGATGACATCAAGGATCGGCTGGACAGCCTGAACAAATCCGAACGCAAGGTGGCCGAAGCCATCCTGCGCGACCCGAGCGCGGCGACCCGCTACAGTATCGCCGCACTGGCCCGCGCTGCGGATGTCAGTGAACCGACCGTCAATCGGTTTTGCCGGGGCTTTTCAGCCACCGGTTTTCCCGACTTCAAGATCCGGCTGGCACAAAGCATCGCCACGACCGGCACGCCTTACGTCGGTCAGAACGTCGAACCGGACGATACGGTCGATGAATTTGCCGACAAGATTATGCTGAGCACCATCGCCAGCCTGGACAAGGCACGCCAGGCACTCGACCCGAAAGCACTGGCCACCGCCATCGACTACCTCATCCAGGCCAAACAGATCTGCTTTTTTGGCATGGGCGGATCGGCAGCGGTTGCTATGGACGCCCAGCACAAGTTCTTCCGCTTCAACATTCCGGTGATGTTCTACGACGATGCCCTGATGCAGCGCATGGTGGCCGCAGGCGCCAACGTCGGCGACGTCATCGTGCTGATTTCCTACACCGGCCGGACCCGGGAAACGGTCGATATCGCTAAACTGGCGCGGGAGAACGGCGCCACTGTGATTGGCATCACCAACCCGCAGTCGCCGCTCGCCGAATGCTGTACCGTCGTGCTGGGGGTCACCGCGCCCGAAGATACCGAGGTCTATATGCCCATGTCGTCCCGGATCATTCACCTGACGGTGATCGACATTCTGGCCACCGGGGTGACCCTGAAACGCGGGGTCGATTTCCTGGGCCATCTGAAGAAGGTCAAGGAAAGTCTGAAGGCAACCCGCTTCCCGCAGACCTGAGACGTTTAGCCCCAGTATGGGGTTGCGGTGCGACACAAAGCCCTGAGAACCGGGCAAACAAAAAGGCGCTCAAAGCGCCTTTTTGTTTTGCTCAACGGAACGGGGATCAGGGCCGCTCAATTTCCGCCCGATCACGCAGGAACTGCTGATACGCGGCATACTCCCGCTGCCCTTCCAGTGACGCCAGGAAGCGACGCAGCTGCTTGAAGTCCTCGCTGTCAGGGGCCACTTCGCCCTCATGCACCGCATCCAGTGCGACGACAACCGCCCGGTCCGCTTCAACCACGATGCCAAAACTGGCCTCGGCTTCCGCCGGACGCGGCAGCGAGAACGCCTTCCGGATCACCGCCGGGCTCAAAGCGGCATTTCGGCTCTGCTGCTCATAGACCTCCCAGGTACCTGCCGACAGCGCCTCCGGACTCTGGCCTTGCTTCAAGCCGGCGACAATCTCCTCGGCACGCTGGGCCAGTGCTTCCTGGGTCTTGGTTGCGATCAGGGTGGCGCGAATGTCGTCCCGAACGGCGTCCAGCGGCAACTGCTGGGCTTCCCGGTATTCGCGGACACGGGCAACGACCGACAGGTTATCGCCGACATCGATCAGTTCGGTGTTGTAGCCGCCGGTCAGGACATCGTTGGAGAACAGCTGACGCACCAGGCCGGCGTGGTCAAACGGCGCCGGGCCACCGTCGCGGGTGATGCCACGGACTTCCCGAATTTCCAGGCCCAGTTCTTCGGCGGGGCCTGCCAGGGTATCCGCGGCGTAGGCCGAATCCGCCAACTGCGAGCGCACTTCCGCGAACCTTTCTTCCGCCCGCTCACGGGCCAGCTCAGCGCGCAGTCGATCAGCAATTTCTTCCAGCGCCGGCACTTCCGAGCTGCGAACCCCTTCCAGGCGAATCAGGTGGATACCGAAACGGGTTTTCACTGGCTCTGATACGTCGCCCTCTTCCAGCGCAAACAGCGCCTGCTCAAACGTTTCGTCGTAGACGCCACGACCGGCCCACCCCAGATCGCCACCTTCCTGTGCGGAAACGGTATCGATAGAAAACTCCTCGGCCAGGCTGGCAAACGATTCGCCCTCGGCCAGACGCTGCTGGATGGTGGCGATGGTCTCGTCCGCCCCCTCGCCATCCTCAACAAGGATGTGCGCGGCACGGCGCTCTTCCTGGGCCAGATCAGAGGCTCGCTGCTGGTAATAGTCTGTCAGTTCGGCCTCGCTGATCTCAATACTCTCGGCCAGGGCGCCCAGAGACAGCGAAATATAGGCCGCGTCC
>JBPEXU010000396.1:0-2918 GCA_052031225.1 Marinobacter sp.
AACACGGTACCGGTGCCGTCGTCGCTCAGGTACACCGTTTTCTCATCGGGCATGACCACCGCGTTCTCGTGGGAGAAGCGGCCCAGGGCGCGCAGTTTCACCGGCACCGGATTGGCCGCGGTGGGTTCGGTGATTTCCACGATGTAGCCGTAATCGTACGGGTTCGGGTAGGTCCCGCCGAGGTAGTCCTGGAGACGCTCGACATCGCCGATGTAGCGATAGCCGGGGTTGTTCCAGTCGGCGGTCGTGTCGAAGTAGAGTTCCTCCGACGTCAGCGGTGTGCCCCAGGGCGACAGGGTGCCGAAGCAGTTGACCCAGGTGCCGGCCACGTCGCCGAAATCAATCATCATCACGTCGTTATCGACCACGTGCCAGTCGCCGGTGGCGTCCTTGCGGATTTTCATCCGGCTCATGCCCCCAGGCCGGTCCTCCCAGTTGGTGAACAGGTACCCCTCACCGGCGCCGGTGCTGACGAACGCGTTGAAGTCCGGATCGTTGGAGACTTTGATCGTGGCGCTGCCATCGCGGGCATTGATCGCGCCGATGCCACCCATCGGGGCGCTGGCCCAGGCGTCACCGTTCTGCGCCAGCACGTCGTAGCTGCCGATGGCGGTGCGCACGAGCTGTTTCTCCTCGTCCGTCTGCGGCAGAGTCAGTTGATCAAAGCCCAGGTCGGCGGCGGCAAAGTCCACGCCCCGGACCACACCGACTGCGGCCGCGGAAAACACGTTGCCGTCGCTGTCCTCGGCGGTGTTGCTGTCGGACGGGTGCTGGACGTTGAAGAACAGGTCGCCTTCCTCGGACAGGAACAGGCCGGTTACTTCGGCACCAACCGGCACGGTGGCCAGCCGGGTCAATGCCTGATTATCGGAATCGTAGGAACTGGTCTGGGACGTGTCGTCGTCATCGTCCGAACAGCCCGCCACCAGGGCGGTGCCCGCGATCGCCAGTGCCAGCGCCGACAACTTGAACAGGGATTTGCCATTTTTCTGATACATGGTCGTATTCCTTCCTGGATCTCTCATTGGGGAGGTCTGAGCCCATGAGCGTGCCGGCAATGTGTTGCAGTCCGGTTGAGCGGGGATGACCGCGGGGTGACAGTTCTGAGACAGGACCGGTGCCGGCAATAAATCTGTCATGTATCAGCAGGTACAGTGCCCACACCCGACAGCAACGGATGCCGCGACACCATGCACCAGATCTTCGAACCCCAGCCTCACCAACACGCGTTGCGCGAGCCCGACCGGCTTCGGGACTGCGCCCCCACCGACGTAGTCGGGGCGACGCCGCGCGAAGGGGTTCGGGTCACCCTGCTGGGGCTGGGAGTCGATCTGCTGCTGGGCGGCGCCAAGGTGGCCACTGGTCTGGTCAGCGGCAGTCAGGCGTTGATGGCCGATGGCCTGCATTCGTTTTCCGATGCGCTGACCGATCTGATGGTGATCGTGATGATGCGCTACTCGCGGCAGCCGCCGGACGACGACCACCCATACGGCCATGAGCGTTTCGAAACTCTGGGCACGGTGATGATGGGCTGTCTTCTTCTAGGCGTAGCGTTCGGACTTGTCTGGGACAGCGTGCTGACACTGAGCGCCGGCACCACTGGTCTGGAAGCGGGCGGACTGGCCATCACGGTGGCCCTGGTGTCCATCGCCGCCAAGGAGTGGCTGTTCCGCCACACCAAAGCCGTCGGTGAGCGCATTCAGTCGGACCTGATCGTCTCCAACGCCTGGCACAGCCGAACCGATGCGGCGTCGTCGGTGGTGGTGCTGATCGCCATCGCCGGCGCGGCAAGCGGCCTGGAATGGCTGGATCCGGTGGCCGCGATCGCCGTCGCATTGGCGATCGGCAAAGTCGGTCTGGGGATGACGGTCGACAACGTCAAGGAGCTGGTCGATACCGCGATCGCTCCCGACAAACGCGCCCGGATACTGACACTGCTTGACCAGCACCCGTCCGTGCGACGGGTTGCCGGCCTGCGAAGCCGGCGCATGGGGAATGCGTATCTGCTGGAATGCACGGTCAGCTTGCCGGGCGACATGACCATTCGCGACGGCGACCGTGTCGTCGAGACCCTGCGCTCGCGGGTGCAGGAGGCGTTCCCGGAGGTCCGGGAACTGGTGGTCCGAATAGAGGCCGAAGCCTCTATTCACTGACCGGCAACGACGCCTTACTGACCCATTTCCTCATAGGCGTCTTTCATGTCTTCGCCGGCTTCCTCGGCCGCGTCGCTGACCGCGTCGGCAGCGTTTTCGGCGCCTTCCTGCAACTCACCCAGGGCGCCTTCGTCCTGGCCGGTTGCCTCTTCGTAGGTCTCTTCCACCTTGTTGCCGGCGTCTTCCATCATCTCGCCGGCGTTGTCGGCGGCCTTACCGAAGTCCGGGCCTTCATCGTCCGAGCTGCAGGCGACCAGTGTCATGGACGAAGCCAGCGCCAACGCAATCATCAGGTGTTTTTTCATAACGTATCCCTCCGTTGAGAACATGAACAACGGCCAACAGAATACGCGTGTTGCCAAAACGAACACAATTACCCGACGATTACCCTTTGGTTAGTAACGACTTACCAGCGGATAGCGACCGTCAATGGTCATTACGTGATCGAGACAGAGCAGTTCTCCGCGTCCGAGCAGAATAAAATCCTTGCCCGCGCGACTGAACAAATCGCGAATCACATCGTGGGCCACACACACCTGGCCGGCACCGTCACGGTAGACAATCTCCGCCAACCGGGCGCTCGACAGGTATTCCCTCAACATATCGCGGATGGACCAGTGGGCGATGGCGCCCTGGGGGTTCGAAGAGCTCATAACAGACGTCCCTTTGGCTGAGTGCTGCCGAGCAAGGTCTTGTTGTTGTTTTCGTTAAGTCTGGCCCAGCAGGGGCCATTGCGCCACCCGCCGCTGGCGAAAATTGTCATTT
>JBPEXU010000397.1:0-3876 GCA_052031225.1 Marinobacter sp.
TCGGTTTTCAGTAAAGCACATAACGCGCGCAAAGTGTGAGGCTTTTCACACATTGCGCACATTGCTCCTTTGCAATCAATGACTCTCAACGGCAGCCAATACCTGAATCTGTCCCAACAACCGTACCGGGAGCCAAGCCTCTGCTTCCTGTAGGTGGTATTTCCGACATCAAGTCGTGTCAAAACAGCCAACGTCCCGAAAAGACATGCCGCTTACACTCGTGCGCTGAAAAAATGCGTTCGCGCCGGTGCGCCGGCCCGCGTACAACAACAACGAGATGACGGAGTGTATTCATGGTTCTCACCTCCCGGTTTTCCGTACGGGCGATGTCCCTTGCCGTTGCAGCTGTTTCCGCCGGTCTTTCTGTTTCTGCCAATGCAAGCATGGGTAACCTGGGCACCACGTATGGCGTGATGCCGGTGGATGTTGCCACCGCCCAGTCTTTGTCCATGTTCAACGATCAGGTCTCGGCCACCTATTACAACCCGGCCTACCTGACCAAGGACACGCGTGGTGAACTGACCGCCGGTCTGTTGCATGCCGAACAGGAACTGCGTTCCGCCAACCCGAACGCCAATGGCGATGTCCTGTCCAGCTCTCCCAGTCAGCACGTACTGATTGGCATGAAAACCAATATCGGATCCCTAACGCGCTTCAAGCACCCGATCTACCTCGGCTTTATCGCCGGCGTTGAGAAGTACGGCAAGGAAATGCTGGCCTTCAGTTCCGAAACCACCGAATCCGGCCAGTTTCTTCAGTATGGGAAGGAGCCGCTGTTCCTGAATATCGGCGGCGCCACGCCAATCTGGCGGGGCATTTCTGCCGGCGCCTCGGTCCGGGTCACCCTGGACGCCACCGCCAACCTCGATGCGGTTTCCACCTTGGGCGGAGAGACCAGCCGTGAGCGCCTGTCGGTCAACGCCGAGCCATCACTGAAAACCATTTTGGGCACCAACATCGATCTCGGCGAGACGTTCTGTGCGGAGGGCGACTGCCTGCTCGACGGCTGGGAATCCGCGCTGGTCTATCGCACCAAATCGTCCGCATCGACCACCATCGATTCCAACATCGTGGTTACCCAAACCATTCCGGAGCCCGGCTTGAGCCTGGCGGTATCGACGATTGACTCGTTCCAGCCGGAAACCTTCGGCATTGGCGCTCAGTACCGGGGCGATGGCTGGCGCATCGGTGGCAGCCTGGAGCAGCAGAACTGGTCCGAACTGGAGAAGGAGTTTGCCGGCGATACCATCAAAGATCAGGAATCGGTCGCCGGGGCGAGCCGCATTCGGTTTGACGACATTCTGATCCCCCGCATCGGCGCCGAGTTCCAGCTCAACGAGAACTTCGCCCTGCGCGGTGGTCTGGCCTTTGAAGAGTCCCCGCTGAAGTCGACCCGGAATCCGGAAATCAACTACCTCGATACCGACAAGCTCATCGTCGGCCTGGGCATCAGTGCGACCTACAACCGCACCCGACTGCTGGCCTACCCGGTCCGTCTGGACCTCGGCTACCAGTATCAGCAGCTGCAGGAGCGTGATTTCACCCTGGTCGATTACGACGGCAATGAAACCGAGGTCACCGCCGATGGCGACGTGCACGTCATCAGTGGCTCGGTCACCCTGAAGTTCTGAGGAGAGGTTCTGCCATGAAGTACAACAAAACCCTGGCACTGATCCCAGCCATTCTGCTTGCGGCCTGTGGCGGCGACGAACAGACCATGAACGAACGGGTGACGGCAGGCTCCGTGGTTTATTCCTATCCCATGGATGGCCAGTCTGACATCAGCCCGAAGACCGAGCTGGTACTGCGCTTCTCCCACGCCATCGTGGATACCGAACAGGAGCTGGCGAGTAAAATCCGGGTCAGCGCTGCTGGTACCGACGTGCCCTTTGCCGTCAGCAAGATAGACAATGGCAAAAGCCTGAAACTCTCACCCACCAGCGCTTTTGCGCTCGGGCAAGCCTATTCGGTGACCTTCAACGAACCGCTTGCCGCCGCAGGTGGGCGCACCGTGCCGACCCCGAACGCCGTTGGTGACGAAGGCATTCAGTTCCAGACCCGCGGCGCCTTGTCCGGCATTGCCGGCCTCGATAACACCGACACCGAGTTTGGTGTCGCCTGGCAGGTGCCGGCCAACGGCAGCGACTTTCAGGCGATGAACTTCTCCACGTTCCGGTTCACCATGACCCAGCCGGTGCATCCCCAGTGGCAGAAACTGGGGGGCGCCATAACGCTGCGCGACCAGAACGATCAGTCCGTGCCGGCGACCGTCCTGGTCAAAGGCAACCGGATTACCGTCGATCCCTGCGTCACCCCCGATCCACTGGATTGCGGCAGCAAACAGGACGTCCTGAACGCCGGCGAAACCTACACCCTTGAGCTGTCCAACCTGGCCAGTCTGACCAACCCGGATGGGCCCCGATTCAGCGAATCGTTCACCTTTACCCCCCGCGATACCGGCCCCACAGTGGTGCTCCAGCAGTCGGCGGTGGATTCGGGACTGGCCGCCGGTGGCGATGCTGAGACGGCCACGCGTTCCGTGCTGAACGGCCAGATCATCAACGGGGTCACCCTCAATTCCGTGCTCCAGGGCGAGGCCGGGCCGTCCCAGCAGACGGGCGATCTGTTTGCCGAACTCGCCTACGCGCCGGCGTTTGCCGCCGACGAAGCCCTGCCGCTGCGCATTCCCAAAGGCAGCGTACTGCGCAGTACCAGCCTCGACGTGCTGGTGGGCGGCGTGGTACCGGTGTTGGAAGCGACGCGCCCGGGCGAACCCTATGGCGATCTGCAGGTGACCGGTGATATCAAAGTCACCATGCTGTCTGACGCCTCGGGCTATATGAGCCCGAACCCGTACACCGACGACCTGAACGCACCGCGCCACATCACCCTGTTTATGGATGTATCCATGAACACCGAAGCAGCGCAGCCAAACGCCGCGCTGTCTCAGGATCTGATGGGCGTTGAGCTGCGGGGCATTGCCCTGGTCCAGAACGGTGTGCTGACCATTGACGCCATCGGCATGGTCGAACCCAACCTGCTGGGCCAGGAATACACCGACTCCACCATCGCCTTTCACTTGCAGGCGGCCACCGATGTGGATTCCGTGCTGGACGCCGAACACCTGCGGGAACTCGACACCACCCCGCCCCAGCTGGTGAGTTGGATGCCCGGCCCGGCCGACGCCATCCCCGCCACCCGGCAGTCCATCCAGCGCCCGGGCGATCCGGTGATCCTGTTTTTCGACGAACCTCTGGATCCCGCTTCCCTGGCGGATGCGGTGGTGCTGACCGAGAATGGCTCTCCGATCGATTCCCTGAACATGAAGCTCGACGGCACCGCTCTGGTGATCAATCCCGAAGGCGGTCTCCGGCATGGCATGGCCTACGAACTGTCGGTCAATGGTGTGACCGATCTGGCCGGCAACGTAGCGGCACTGGCGCCGCTGACGTTCGAGCTGGATGCCATCGGCGACGCCTCGGTCACCAAGCGACCGCCTCTGGCCCTCACCACCTATCCGGGCTTCCCCTGTGAGACCAATCATAGCCTACTGGATCTGGATGCCGGTGTGCTGGGCCAGTGTTACACCGCCGGCGACCCTGGCGATGTCCTGCCTGTGCCACACCTGCCGGCAGACCGCCCAATCACGGTGGTGTTCTCGAAATCCATGGACCTCGACTCCATCATCCTCGGCGACACCTTTGTGGTGGAACAGGTGCAGCAGGAGAGTAATGGCAGCATCACCGTTCTGGACAGCGCCGTCGCCGGTCGGATCGAGAAGAACTACCAGCGCATTCGCTTCTATCCGGAACAACCCTGGCAGGTCGGCGCCCACTACCGCTACACCATGAAGTCCTCAGAGGACGCCGGAACCTG
>JBPEXU010000398.1:0-4816 GCA_052031225.1 Marinobacter sp.
ATCCGGACCTGATCGAGGCGCTGAACCGGGTTAAGAACAGCTTTAACAGCTATCCGCTCGACCGCCTGGCCCTGGCAGGGGCGCAGGCTGCGTTCGAAGACGAGGCCTGGTTCCGGCAGTGCCGTGATACGGTGATCGCGGAGCGCGAGCGGGTGAGCGCTGCGCTAGCATCACTGGGCTTTGAGGTGTTGCCGTCCAAGGCGAATTTTGTCTTTGCCCGGCATTCGGACCATTCGGGTGAAGCCCTGGCGCGTGGGTTGCGGGAGCAGGGCATTATCGTCCGCCACTTCAATAAGCCGCGTATTGAGCAGTTTCTGCGCATCACGATCGGTACCGCCGAGCAGAATGAGGCGCTGATCGCCGGGCTTCGGAAACTCTGTGGATAGGGCATTCAGCAATGGCAACCAGAGACCAGATTCTTAAAACGCTTGAGGACTGGCTGCAGCCGGACAATTTTCAGGATTACTGCCCCAACGGGCTCCAGGTCGAGGGCCGGGAACGGGTTGAGACGGTGGTCACCGGTGTGACCGCGTCCCGGGCGCTGATCGAGGCGGCAATTGAGCTCGGCGCGGATATGCTGCTGGTTCACCACGGTTACTTCTGGAAAGGCGAAGATGCCCGTCTGTGTGGCATGAAGCGCGAACGCATCAAGCGACTGCTGGATCATGATATCAATCTGGTGGCCTACCACCTGCCGCTGGACGATCACCCGGAGTTTGGCAACAATCGCCAGCTTGCCGAGGTGCTGGGGATAACCAATCCCAGGCCACTCGATGGCCTGGTATGGCAGGGCGAACTGGCTCAGGAAATGACGCCCGAACAGCTGGGGCAGCACATTGCCAGCCAGCTACACAGGGAGCCACTCTGGGTCGGGGAGGGCAAGCCGGCAATCCGCCGTGTGGGCTGGTGCACCGGCGCTGCCCAGGGCTTCATCGAAACCGCCATCCGCGACGGTCTCGATGCATACATCAGCGGAGAGATTTCAGAGCCGACCACGCACACCGCGCGCGAATGCGGTATTCACTATTTTGCGGCCGGCCATCACGCCACCGAACGCTACGGCGTGAAAGCGCTGGGCCGTGCTCTGGAGCGGGAATTCGGGGTCAAACACCGGTTTATCGATTGCGATAATCCGGTGTAAGTCGATTGGTTCGGGCGGCTCGGTAAGGAACCTTGACGCCCGCCTGAGTATCAGGCCTGGGAGGCGTTGCGCGCCTTGTTCAGACCAAATTCTTCTGACAGGGTGCCGGTGTCGTCCGGATCGGTTTTGGGTGCGTAGTCCCGAGGCGGTTCGGCCGGGGCGTCGTCACGAACTTCTTCGAGACGCTTGCTGGACGTTTCGTGCGCCAGCTCCTCCATCAAGTCCTCATCGTTGCACAAGCGGTTTGCGCCGCGGGCCATGTGTTGGTTCACGTCGCGGTAGGCGTCGTTGAAGCGTCGCAGCAGGTGCGCGGACTCCATGAAGTGCTCGTTCACCTGGGCCTGATAGCGGGTAAACTCGCTTCGAAGCTCTTCGATTTGTTGCTCGGCGCGTCGCTGCCGAAGGGTCTGTCCCTGACCTGACCGGCCAACCAAAACCCCGATGACAATGCCAACAACCAATGCGGCAATCGCTGCCAGAATCAGGTTTGTCATATCGTGTATCGTCCTTTTGCCTGGAAATGAGCCTCGCTCAGCAACCGAGTATAACGCCGGGAGCGCGGGCCGCCCACGGTTACCGCCTGCAACAATCGTCGTATTGCCCGGCGTCGGGTCCGCCGTGGCGAAAACCCCCGAAATACGCGACAATATCGCGCCTTATTTCACGTTCAACACCCGGGAAACCTTGATGACAGCACCCATGTCCTCCAATACCAGTGCGAACCTTACGCCGTGGCAGCGCTACCAGAAGGATCTCGAGCGCCCGGATTTTCACAAGGACCCTGCTCAGGAAGACGCCGTCAAACGCCTGCAGTCACTTTACGACAAACTGGTCGAGGCGGAAAGTGAGCGCAACAAGGCGCTGGCCAAGCTCCGCCGCAAGCTGAAGAAAGGCAAGGAAAAACCCGTCAAAGGGCTGTATTTTTGGGGGGGCGTGGGCCGCGGCAAAACCTATTTGATGGACACCTTCTACGAATCGCTGCCGTTTGACCGCAAAATGCGGGTGCATTTTCACCGCTTCATGCAGCGCGTTCACAACGAACTTAAGACCCTGAAAGGCGAGAAGAATCCTCTGGACATCGTTTCCCGGCGGTTTGCCGACGAAGCCCGGGTTATCTGCTTTGACGAGTTCTTTGTCTCCGACATCGGTGACGCGATGATCCTGGCCACGCTGATGGACGGGCTGTTCAGCCGCGGCGTCACGCTGGTGTGCACATCCAACATCGTACCAGACGGTTTGTACAAGGACGGTCTTCAGAGGGCGCGTTTCCTGCCCGCGATCGATCTGGTCAAGCAGCACACCGAGGTGGTGAACGTCGACGGTGGCGTGGACTATCGCCTCCGGACCCTGGAGCAGGCCGAACTGTACCACTGCCCGCTGGACGATGAGGCCGACGTCAGCCTCCGCAGAAGTTTCGACAGCCTGGCTGTGGAGGCGGCCAAGCACAGTAAAACCATGGAGATCAATGGCCGCAAGATTCCCGCCCAGGCCCATGCCGACGACGTGGTGTGGTTCGATTTCAAGGACGTGTGTGACGGTCCGCGCAGCCAGAACGACTACATCGAAATGGCGCGTCAGTTCCATGCCGTGATCATCAGCAATGTTCCGATTCTCGGCGGCGACAAAGACGACCAGGCCCGCCGCTTTATCAATATGATCGACGAGTTCTACGACCGGAACGTCAAAGTCATTATTTCGGCCGCCGCGCCAATCACGGAGCTGTACGCCGGTGGCCGTTTGAGTTTCGAATTTGAGCGTACCGAGTCCCGTCTGCTGGAAATGCAGTCGCGGGAATACCTCGAGGCGCCTCACAAACCCTGAACTGAAAACACCAACACACCATCTGAGAGATTCCATATGAGCAACGACAGCGTAGTAATCGTCAGCGGAGTCCGTACCCCGATGGGCGGCTTCCAGGGCTGCCTGGCCGATGTCTCCGCCACCGATCTGGGAGCCATCGTGATCGCGGAGGCGGTCAAACGTGCGGGTATCCAGCCGGCAGACGTTCAGGAAGTGATCATGGGCAACGTCCTGCCGGCGGGCCTTAAGCAGGGGCCGGCCCGGCAGGCGATGCGCAAGGCCGGACTGCCGGATCATACCGGTGCCACCACCATCAATAAGCTGTGCGGTTCGGGTATGAAGGCGGCGATGTTTGCGCACGACCTGATCAAGGCCGGCAGTAACGATGTTATGGTCGCCGGCGGCATGGAGAGCATGTCGAACGCGCCCTACGTGCTGCTCAACGCCCGTAAAGGCTATCGCATGGGGGCCGGCGATACCGCCCAGGACCACATGTTCCTCGATGGTCTGGAAGACGCCGAAACCGGCCGCCTGATGGGGGCCTTTGCCCAGGAAATGGCCGACAAAAAAGGTTACACCCGCGAAGAAATGGATGATTACGCCATTCAGTCGCTCAAGCGCGCCCAGCGGGCCATTCAGGAGGGGCTGCTGAAGGACGAAATCGTTCCTGTCACCGTCCGCACCCGCAAGGGCGATGTGGTGGTCGAAGACGACGAGCAGCCGCTGACCGCCAACCTGGAGAAAATCCCCACACTCCGGCCGGCCTTCAAAAAGGACGGTACTGTAACAGCGGCCAACTCATCCTCGATTTCCGATGGCGCTTCGGCACTCGTGTTGATGCGTGAGAGTGAGGCTCAGAAGCGTGGGCTGCAGCCGCTGGCACGCATTGTCGGCCACAGCACCCAGTCCCAGCACCCGTCGGAATTTACCTGCGCTCCGGTTGGTGCCATCGAAACGCTGTTTGCCAAAACCGGCTGGAGCAAGGACGAGGTGGATCTGTACGAGATCAACGAAGCCTTTGCCATGGTGGCGATGATGCCGATCCGGGAGTTGGGGCTGGACCCGGAAAAGGTGAATATTCATGGCGGTGCCTGTGCCCAGGGGCACCCGGTTGGCTCGACCGGCTCCCGTCTGCTGGTAACACTGATGCACGCCCTGAAACGCTATGACAAAAAGAAGGGAGTTGCCGCTTTGTGCATCGGCGGCGGTGAGGCGACCGCAATGGCGATTGAGTTGCTGTAAGGAGTTCTGTGCCGGCTTTTCGATCGCTGATGTACGTGCTTAGGTCAATGTGGTTGCAACGAAAATTGTTGTCTATATTGGTTCTCAGTGCGAGGAAAGCCGGCGTGACGATCCGGTGTGATAGCAAAATCATACTTTTGACTGATCAAAGCGCCCAACACCGTTAGCTATAGTGCCATCATCACGACACTGTGCATGAAGCCTCCAAAACATCGTGAACACCAATAATCAGAGCAGCGACTCAGAACAACAATGGAGTAGCCTTCCAATGACAAGAAAAACTCATCAATGGCAGCGTTGGACCAAATTGCCGCTGGCCGCGGCCATCGCCGCCAGCGTATCCGGTCAAGCCTCCGCATTATCGTATTACGAGGGGGATCTGGAAGCCCAGTTCAACACCACGCTGTCTGCCGGTGTGGGTTGGCGGTTGGAGGATCGCGACAAGCGTTTGATTGCCCAGGGTAACCTTGGGCCGGAGTTCGCCAATACCACCACGGGCGCCTCCACCAACAACTACGACGACGGTAACCTGAACTTCAAGAAGGGCGATACCTACTCCAAGATCGTCAAAGGTAACAGTGAACTGTTTTTGAACTACAACGTCGATGGCGACATGCTCACCCGCGTGGGTGG
>JBPEXU010000399.1:0-3462 GCA_052031225.1 Marinobacter sp.
ATCAAAGACATCGAGGCGGCGCTGGCCGAGCACGGCCAGGCTCTGCACTTCGAGCCGCCCCGTGTGGGCGAGGCGGCCACCATCGGCGGCACCCTGGCCTGCAATCTCTCCGGCCCGGCCCGGCCCTGGGCCGGTTCGATCCGGGATCAGGTGCTGGGCATTCGCCTGCTCAATGGCAAGGGCGAACACCTGCGGTTCGGTGGCCAGGTGATGAAAAACGTTGCCGGCTACGACGTCGCCCGTCTGCAGGCAGGCGCCATGGGCACTCTGGGGGTGATTACCGAAATCAGCCTGAAAGTCATGCCCCGTCCCGCCGCCACCGCCACGCTGGTGGAAGCGATGTCCATGGACGAGGTGATTGCCTACATGAACCGTCGAGCCGGCGAGCCCAAGCCCCTGACCGGTGCCTGCTGGGTGGACGGTAAGGTTTACCTCCGGCTCGCGGGCGCCCGCTCCGCGGTGGAGGCGACCGCCGACAAGTGGTCGGGCGAGGTTCTGGACGCCGACGCGGCGGATCGGTTCTGGCAACAGATTCAGGACCTGGAGCACGACTTCTTCGCCGGCGACGAGCTGCCGCTCTGGCGTTTTTCCGTGGCCTCGACCCGACCCACACCCCGGCTGGAGGGCGCGTGGCTGATCGACTGGGCCGGCGCCCAACGTTGGTACCGGGGCGCGGCCAGCCTCAGCGATCTGGAGCCGCTGGCGCAAGCGGCCGGAGGCCAGGTCAGCCTGTTCCGGGGTGGGGATCGCAGCGGCGAGGTGATGCACGCCCAGCCCGAGGCCCTGAAGGCGATACAGCAGAGAATTAAATCATCGTTTGATCCGGACGGCCTGTTTAACCCGGGCCGTCTCTACCACTGGTTGTAACTATGCAGACGAATCTGGTTCAGCAATTTGCCAATACCCCGGAAGGCCAGGAAGCCGAGGCCATTCTGCGTGCCTGCGTGCACTGCGGCTTCTGTACCGCGACCTGTCCGACCTATCAGGAACTGAACGACGAACGGGACGGCCCCCGTGGTCGTATCTACCTGATGAAAATGTTCCTCGAAGGCGGGCAAGTGACCGAAAAAACCCGCGAGCACCTGGATCGGTGCCTGACCTGCCGGAGTTGTGAAACCACCTGTCCGTCCGGCGTCCAGTATGGCCGCCTGGTCGACATCAGCCGTGGCCTGATCGAGCAGGAAGTGCCCCGGGCGCCGAAGGAGCGTTGGTTGCGCTGGGCGCTGGCGCGGGTATTGCCCAATCGCCAGCTGTTCGGGCTGCTGCTGCGGATGGGGCAGGTGTTTCGCCCATTACTGCCGGGCGCGCTGCGCACCAAGGTCCCGCCGCGCAAAACCGCCAAGCCTTGGCCGGCTTCCAGCCACGACCGGGTGGTGCTGGCGCTGGCTGGCTGCGTGCAACCCTCGGCGACCCCCAACACCAACGCCGCCGCCGCGCGCGTGCTCGACCGGCTGGGCATCACCCTGATCGAAGCGCCGGAGGCCGGCTGCTGCGGCGCGGTGAACTATCACCTGTCCGAGCACGAACAGGGCCTGGAGCGGATGCGCCGGAACATCGACGCCTGGTGGCCGGCCATCGAAGCCGGCGCCGAGGCCATCGTGATGACCGCCTCCGGCTGCGGCGCCATGGTTCAGGACTACGGTCACCTGCTCAAGGACGACCCGGTCTACGCCGCCAAGGCGCGCAAGGTCAGCGAGCTGTGCATTGATCTCGGCGCCTTCCTGCTGAAACAGGACCTGGAGAAGCTGAAGGTGACCCGGGACCCGGGCAAGGTCGCGTTCCACTGTCCCTGCACCCTGCAGCACGCCATGAAGCAGAGTGGTGTGGTCGAACAGGTGCTGACCCGGGCCGGCATCACCCTGGCGGACACCCGGGACAAACATCTGTGTTGTGGTTCCGCCGGTACCTATTCGGTGCTGCAGCCGGAACTGAGCCAGAAACTGCTCGACAACAAGATCAAGGCGCTGACCGTCGACAATCCGGAGCGTATCGTCACCGCCAATATCGGTTGCCAGATGCACTTGGAAACCAAAGCGCCGGTGCCGGTCCAGCACTGGATTGAACTGCTGGATTCCTAGTCGCTGTGGCCAGCCGGGTGCAGGGATCAGGTGGCGCGCTTGAAACTGGCCAGGGCCATGGCCGCCGCCACGAACAGGCCGCCGAAGACCCGGTTCATCTGACGTTGGTGATCCGGGGTGGTCAAGAACCGGAACAGCTGGCTGGCCAGCAGGGCGTACCCCAGCATCACCACGCAGTCGACCAGAATCAGCGTCACCCCCATGGTCACCAGTTGCGGGGCATGGGGGGCCTCGGCCACCAGAAACTGGGGGAACAGGGCGATCAGGAACACCGTGGCTTTGGGGTTGGTGACGTTCACCAGCGCCGCATGCCAGAACTGTTTGCGGGCCGTCATCCCGGTGTTGTCCTGGGCCTCGGGGCTGAGCGGTGGTTCGCGCCATTTCTGGACGCCGAGCCAGATCAAATACAGCACACCGATCCACTTAATCACGGTCAGTGCCAGGGTGGAGGAGGCAACGATCGCCCCCAGGCCAACCCCAACGAGCACAATCTGAGCACCGTAACCCAGTTGCAGCCCAAGAATCGCCGGTAACGACCCCTTGACACCAAAGCGCAGGCCATTGCTCATGGTGTTGACCGCACCGGCGCCGGGCGAAATGCTGATCAGCGTGGCGGCAATGACAAAGGTCAGCCAGAGGGTCAAGGTCATGTCGGGCATTCCTGAGATGAGCGCAGGGTTCTCTATCTTAGGGCCGGGGCAGGGAAATCGACAAGACGAAGTGCTGGCTGTTTTTTATGCAAAATTGGTCTGGATAAATTGATCTGCGACGGTGTTCCCAACCGCTGGGGCCGTTATAGTGGTCGGGCGCTAGGTTGTAACCGTTCGTATCCCACGGAGCACATCGCTATGAATCCGCACCTGTTGTCGCTGGCCCGGCTCAGTCACCCTGCCATCACCGTACAACTCACCCCGATTGACGACGAAAAAAACCGCTCGGACGACGATCAGGCGTTTTTTGAAGTGGTATCCGGCGAGGGGGAAGTCGTCGGTTACGTCAAAGCCTGGCACGACCCGAACGACTTTGCCGGCTTTGTCCATTTCGATGTCGACGGCAATGTTCTGGAGTGGAAGGTGTTCAATCGCTACAGCGAGCAAACGCAGCTTTCCTGACACCGGTCGCACCGTGGGCGACCGACGTCGCTCGCGGTGTCACCCAATGTTCATCTGAGCACGGGTCGGGTCTGATACCCTGGCACGTTTTGTCGTCCAGGCCGTGCCCGAGTTGCCTCCCATGAGAATCGTTGCGTTTTACAGCCCCAAGGGCGGGGTCGGCAAAACCGCCGCCGCCGTCAACATCGCCTACCTCGCCAGCCGCGACCTGATGCGCCAGTCGCGGAACGAGTGGCACGCCGTCTACACCCTGCCCTCGCTGTGGGACTTCT
>JBPEXU010000004.1:0-13593 GCA_052031225.1 Marinobacter sp.
CTCGACGTGGTGACTGAACCGGAAATGCAGCCGATCCAGCACCGGATGACTGCGCAGGCTCATCGAGTTGTCCAGCGGGTTGTTGGTCGCGGTCTGCGGCCGGAGAAAATGGTTGGTCAGAATGTACCCCTGCCCCAATGCGTTGGCGACCATGAACGGCACCAGCACCGTAAACACCGCAAGCGGCCCTGACAGTACGGCCAGCAGCGCCCAGGCGCCGACACAGATAAACACCTGACGAATGGCCTGGACCCGGTCAAAACCTCGGAACTGCTTGCGCCGCTTGGCCTGGAACCACAGCACCATCTGGGCGTGGAAAGTAAACGAGTAAGTCAGAAACAGGTAGCTGTACCAGGTGCCGGAACCCGGCGCCAGCCGAGTGAACTTTTTCTGCTTCGGGTCCGCCTTGTAGCGGCGCAGGGTACCAAAGCTGTCCGGATCGACATCGCCGGCGTTGGTATTGCCGTGGTGGACAACGTTGTGCCATTTGCGCCAGAACTCCGGCGGAACGATCAGCGGGCCGAAGCCGAGCCAGCCAAAGAAATTCTGCCAGCGCCGGCTCATGCCCAGCGCGCCATGCAACACCTCGTGGGCCAACAGGGCCTGACAACCGATGGTGTGGCCCACCAGCAGCGCCAGTCCCAGGTTGGCGTACCAGGGCAGCCCCGCCAGCAGAATCGCGGCGATACCGCCCCAAATGATCGCCTGCAACGGCAGAAACCAGACGATTCGCCAGGGCTGAGGCTGAAAGGTATCGGCCGGCAAGTCCCGTTTCATCCGATCCCGAAGTTCCCGCTCATCCGGTTTGCCAAAGCCAGCAGGACCCAGGGAGTCTGGTTTTACGGCTGCGTTCATATCACACCTTCGTTTTTAAGCTCTGCTTCAATCAACGCCCGCCGAAACCTTTGGGCGTACACTTGTGAGCTGAATTTACCGAACAAAGATGCCATTTACAACGTCAATCCATGACATTTTCGTTAAACGGAAAATACTGTGCGAACAACCGTGTCGTTATTTTTATGAGCGCGAATACACCATCTGGGGGCAGCAGACCGGAATCGAACACAAAAAAACGGGAGCCCCAGGGCTCCCGTTTTCCATCCTCTGCCAGTGCTGTCCGACGCTAACTGCCGGACAGCGACTGATCCGACGGATCAATTTCCATCTGCTGAATGGCAATCACCGCCTGCGTCCGGTTGCGCACACCGAGCTTCCGGAACACCGCCGTGATGTGCGCCTTGATGGTCGCTTCGGAGACATCCAGATCGTAAGCAATCTGCTTGTTCAGCAGTCCTTCGGCCAGCATGCCCAACACCCGGAACTGCTGCGGCGTCAGCGACGCCAGCCGTTCCGAGAAATCGGTGGGCTCGGACTGCATCCGCTCGATCTTTTCCGCCACACCTTCCGGCAGCCAGACGTCTCCTTCCAGAACCGCCTGAATGGCCTCGGTGATGGTCGGCAAAGGCGCCGACTTCGGGATGAAGCCGGACGCGCCGTAATCGATCGAGCGGCGCATCACCTGCAATTCCTCCGAGCCCGACACCACCACAACCGGCAAGCCCGGATACTGCCCGCGCATAAACACCAGCCCCGAGAAGCCGTGCGCGCCGGGCATGTTCAGATCCAGCAGGATCAGATCCGCATCCGGGTGCGACTCTACCGCCGCCTGCAGTGACTTGATGCTGTCGACCTCCACGGTCTCGGCATCCGGCACCGCCTGATTGACCGCCTGCTTTAGGGCTGCCCGAAACAGCGGGTGATCATCAGCGACGATAATGGTTTGTGTCATTCAACAGATTCCTCACAGGTTGTTGGCCAAACGCCGCGGCTACTTGAACGCGCGGCTGCTGATCAGATCATCGACCACACTCGGGTCTGCCAGAGTGGACGTATCTCCGAGCTGATCGTGCTCATTGGCGGCAATTTTACGCAAAATTCGGCGCATAATCTTGCCAGAACGGGTTTTGGGCAGCCCGGGTGCCCACTGGATCACATCCGGAGACGCAATCGGACCGATCTCCTTGCGAACCCACTGCACCAGTTCCTTCTTGAGTTCGTCGGTCGGCGTCTCACCCTGCACCAGGGTCACATAGACATAGATGCCCTGCCCCTTGATCTCATGGGGATAACCCACAACCGCCGCTTCGGCGACTTTCTCATGGGCCACCAGGGCGCTTTCCACTTCGGCCGTGCCCAGACGGTGTCCGGACACGTTCAGCACGTCGTCGACCCGACCGGTGATCCAGTAGTAGCCGTCCTCGTCGCGCCGAGCGCCGTCACCGGTGAAATAGCGCCCCTTGTAGGTGCTGAAGTAGGTTTGCTTGAAGCGTTCGTGGTCACCGTAAATGGTGCGCATCTGACCGGGCCAGCTATCCAGAATCACCAGATTGCCCTCGGTGGCACCTTCCAGAATGTTGCCGTCGTTGTCCACCAGAGCCGGCTGCACCCCGAAGAAAGGTAGGGTCGCCGAGCCAGGCTTGAGGTCCACCGCGCCGGGCAGTGGAGAAATCAGAATGCCGCCGGTTTCGGTCTGCCACCAGGTATCGACGATCGGACACTTGCTGTTGCCGATCACCCGGTAATACCACTCCCAGGCTTCGGGGTTGATGGGCTCACCCACCGACCCCAGCAGCCGGAGGCTGTCGCGGCTGGTGCCATCCATACAGGACTCGCCTTGCGCCATCAGGGCGCGGATGGCGGTCGGCGCAGTGTACAGGATGTTGACCTTGTGCTTGTCGACCACCTGCCCCATCCGCGAACTGTCGGGGTAGTTGGGCACACCTTCAAACAGCAGGGTGATCGCGCCATTGGCGAGCGGGCCGTAGAGGATGTAACTGTGACCGGTAACCCAGCCGAAGTCGGCGGTACACCAATAGACATCGCCATCGTGGTAGTCGAACACGTACTGATGGGTCATGGAGGCATACACCAGATAGCCGCCGGTGGTGTGCAGCACGCCTTTCGGTGCGCCGGTCGAGCCCGAGGTGTACAGCATAAACAGCGGGTCCTCGGCGTTCATCGGCTCGGGCGGGCAGTCGGCGGATGCGGATTGCATCAGTTCCTCATAGCGCACATCCCGGCTGTCGTCCCAGGGCACCTCTTGATTGCCGGTGCGGGCGACCACCACCACTTTGTCGACCTGGGCCGCCTCTTCATTTTTCAGCGCCGCATCCACGTTCTTCTTCAGCGGAATCTTGCGACCGCCCCGGACCCCTTCGTCGGCCGTAATCACATAACGGGACTTGCCGTTGACGATACGCGCCGCCAGCGCTTCGGGCGAAAAGCCGCCAAACACCACGGAGTGGATAGCACCAATCCGGGCACAGGCCAGCATGGCCACCGCCGTTTCGACAATCATCGGCATATAGATGGTGACTACATCCCCTTTCCGGACCCCAAGGCCTTTCAGCACATTGGCAAATTTGCAGGTTTCTTCGTACAGCTCGCGGTAGGTCACATGGCGGGATTCGGAAGGGTCATCGCCCTCGAAGATGATGGCGGTCTGGTCACCCCGGGACTCAAGATGACGGTCGAGGCAGTTGGCGGAGGCGTTCAGCTCGCCGTCCTCGAACCACTTGATCGACAGGTTGTCGTAATCGTAGGTGGTGTTTTTAACCTTGGTAAACGGTTTGATCCAGTCGAGACGCTTGCCATGCTCGCCCCAGAACGTGTCCGGATCTTCGATGGACTGGCGATACATCGCCTCGTACTGGTCCCGGTTCAGCAGGGCCCGTTTGGCCACCTCCGGAGTTACCGGGTAAACGTGTTTCTCAGTCATCGTGCTCCCCCTTGAGTCAGAGTCTGTTGTCATTATTCAGTGTTCGTGACGAGAGATCGGGCCACGCCGGCCCTAAAGACGGATGCTGGTAGTTCACCATGTGTCACACCACACAATGAATTAGACTAACGTCCTAATGCGTCAGCACTTTTGTCCCGAAACGTCGGGAAAACCACGAGAAAAGGCCGAAAAGCCAACAGAGAGAAACTGCTTTTCAGAATAGTTGGCATGGCGCTATTGGCAAGTCCGATGACCGGATTTGCGGCTCACGGAGACGCGCACTCACCATCCGGCCCGAACGCCGGGATGGTGAGTGGCAAAGGAAACCTCAGGCCGCCGCTTTTTTGCGCGACTGAGCGGAACGCAGACTGTAGAGCTTGCGCTCGTTGAGCGCATACCGGTTAAGCCCGGCCAGATGAATCTTGCGCAGATACACCGCCCAGTCGATCTGGCGTGCATCCACCGGGAACAGGCCCTGATCCAGCTCGCCCATCCGGGCCGACAGCGCCATCAACTCGTCGTTGTGGAAGATATAGTCGGGCGCGGTGTAGAAGCCGAAAATGGTGGCGAGCGAGCGGGTGGTGTCCAGATTCCGCAGCAGCTTGAGCTCGCGGTCCTGCCCCAACAGACGCAACATCCGGTCGGCCAGGTTGAGCGGCACGCGGGCACCGCCGACAACCAGATCAAACAGTTTGCGATTCACCGCCACGAACGGCTTCGTCGGCTGACGGTAGAACAGTTGGTCGTATTCGGCGTAGTTGGCCTTGGCCTCGGCCATCAGGTGATCGATGAACTCACCGAGCGAAATGGGATTGGAGCTGCCGCTGCAACACTGGTAGATGCGCTGATCCGGCGCCTCGGCCAGCGCCTCCGCCAGCGACAGGATGATGGCGTTGGCCACCAGATCGACCGGGATCACGTCGATGATGCCCGAGCGCTTGCCGGGGAACAGGGTGACCTTCTCCCGGGCGTAAGCCAGGATAATGGCATCGGCCACTTTGACCCCCTCGATCCAGCCCGGTGCCGGCTCTTCCAGCGCACTTTCGATAATCGAGGGCCGCAGAATGGTCAGAGCCCGGCCGTGCAACTGCTTCATCAACCGCTGCTCACCGAGCCACTTGGTAAAGGTGTAGGTGTCGCTCCAGCCGTACCGGTTGGCTTCCTGAATTCCCAGCTCGACGAGCTTCTTTTCCAGAACTTTACCCGAATAGCGCGCGCGGACATCCGCGATTTTGTCGTCCAGCAGCCGGATCAGTTCATCTACCTCAAAGTAACCGTCGTCATTGCGCGGCAACGGCTGTCCGGCCGGCTGAATGACCGTTTCCGGAACCTGCCCGGAGTTCATCCCGTTGACGTAACAGGTGGACACTTGCAACACGGCCAGTTGCCGGTTCTCCATCGCCAGACCGGCGATGTTATCCAGACACAGGGTGTTGATGCGCAGTGCTTTGTCGAGTTCTTCCCGGAAATTGACGCTGGCGGCGGAGTTGATGACCGCATCGAGGCTCTGGGCGAGCTCTCGATAGCGGCTTTCCGGCAGACCAAAGGCCGGCTCAGTGACCTCGCCGCTGATGCAGTGGACTTTTTCGTCGAGGAACAGCTCGAAGGCTTCGTTGTCCTCGGCGCGCAGACGCTCGAACACCGAAGACGTGGCAATTTCATTCAGGAAGCGACTGTGGGCGTCGGGATGCCGCTTGTTGCCACGGATCAGCAGATGGATGCCTCCGATGTCCGGCACAGCACGGATCAGTTTTTCCAGCACCACTTTCCCGAGGAATCCCGTGGTACCGGTGATCAGAACCTGTTTGCCCCGAAGCGTTTCCAGCACTCTGGAGGACGACGCGGCGGATTGAAGCGGCTGTGTTGCCATAGGAGAACTCCTTCTCTATCTGAGCTGAGCGGGGCAAGGTCCCCGGCGAATACCCGATGCGCTGCATTGGACGTGCCAAAGGCGCTGCATAATACGGGCCACGACTCCTGAACTGTGATCAATCCTTGCACAGTTCCTGTGACAGTGTGGTGACACGCTGCAAAATTACGCTACAAAAAGTGCTAAAAAAATGACGGAAAAGAGGGCACATCCTCAAGCCATTGATCAAGACTGTTTTTTGTCTTTCTGGGCCAGAGAACGCAGAAAATCGTCGAGGGAAATGCCTGCCGGCTGTTCTTTCAACACCCGTACCAGCCGCTCCTGTTCGCCAAAACTGACCCGGTCGTACACCGGCTCATCCGTCGCCGTAGTCACAGCGCCAGGGCCGGCACCGGAGCGCGCGGTGGGTGAAATCTGTTCGGCCAGGTGGCGCAGGTGGGCCGCCAGATGCGCCCGATGATCCGGGGCCAGCTTTTCCCAGGGCATGGCGCCGAGACCGGTCTGGAGAATCTCAATGGTATCGCTGTCGAGTGTGCGCCCCAGAAGTGCAAATAAACGGTTGAATGCCTCGTATCGGAGCATGACGTCGTGCTCCGGCGCGCTCAGAAACCGTTCCAGTTCGGCGATGGCCCGGTCACACCGTTGCTCCGGTGTAGCGGCGTTCTCGGCGGGCGCTGCCGACGGCTTGTCAGCCTGAGAGTTGGCCTGGCGCCGGGCGACGGAATGCCAATACGCAGCCTGTCCGGCCTTGCGCGGCGGCACCTGGGAAAGACGCACGTTAAGCATGTCCGCCAGAGAGTGGAACTGACGGCAGGATGGGTCCGACAGCGGTAACAGAGCCACCGGGCGCTGGTTCAGCACCGACTGCCGGAGCGTTTCGTCCCGCCAGATCGCGCCCAGATAATGCAGCGAACAGCCCAGATGTCGCTGGGCGGCGGCGTTCAGACGCTGAAACACCGACCGGGCCTGGCTGGCGCCCTGGGCCATATTGACGAGAATACTCGGCGTGCGCTTGTAACCCCGCCGCTTGAGCACCTTGATCAGGGAGAACGCGTCGGTCAGCGAGGCCGGGTCGGGGGTCACCACCACACAGGCCAGTTCCGCCGCCGCAATCATGTGCAGAGAAGACACCTGCAATCCAGCCGCGGTGTCGGTGATGACGTAATCGTAACGACGCTCAAGCTGCGCGAGCGCGCGGAGGAGCCCCAGGCTCTCCTCCGGCCCCATGTTCATGCACTCCTGAACACCCGATGCACCGGGCACGATATGCAGCCCGTAATCGGTCTCAAGCAGCGTGTCTTCGAGCCGGCAGTCACCGGCGATGACATCCGCCAGTGTTCGTTGCGGATACAGGCCAACCAGAATACTGACGTTGGCCAGATCCGTGTCACCGTCCAGCAACAGCACCCGTTTACCCTCCCGGGCAAGCGTCAGCGCCAGATTCAGGGCAACGGAGGTTTTGCCGACTCCACCCTTACCCCCGGTGACCGCAATACTGCGGGTCTGGCCCACGTTGTGCTTAATACTGGAAGTGGAAGCGGAGCTGCTCATCGGTGCCAATTCACATCCCTGGGATCAAAAGCCGATTCAGTTTAACCTGTAAAAATTCTACACATATCACAGAACAGATAATACTTTGCTTAAAAAATCACCAATAACTGTTTAAGAATTACCGATAATTGTCTAAGCTCGGACGGACAATAAGAATGAACGGGGCGTCAGGAAGGCCCCCAGTACGTTCAGGCGCGACAGGCGAGCCGCTATGCAAATTGCGAATGACATCCAGCTACCGAGTCTCCCGGAGGTTACCCTTCGGGCGCTGGAAGCGTGTCACCGAGATGAAAGTTATCGCGTCATCAGCCACATCGTCTCCGCCGACACCGCCCTCGTTTCCCGCATTCTCGCCCTGGCCAATTCCGCGCTTTATGGCCCCACCACCCAGATTCGCTCTGTCGATCAGGCATTGCTGCGCTTGGGCACCCGGCGTTTCCACACGCTGGTTCTGACTGCCGCTCTGCGCCAGCTCCTGTTCGAGCTGGGGGGTGACGAATGGCAGCAACTCCGGGATTTCTGGCGCCATTCCCTGACCACCGCCCTGACCGCACGGGCCCTGGCTACCCTGACCAGCTACGCCGAACCCGACGAAGCCTTCATGCTGGGGATGCTGCATAACATCGCGGAACTGATCGCCATTAAAACGCCAGCGACCGAGGCGAAGCAATACTATTTGAATCACCAGGCCGAGATTGCCGCCGAACTCGTTACCGCCTGGGGCCTGGGGCCCATGGCGGCCGACGCCATGCGCTATCAGCAGTCCCTGCCCGCCGAGCTGCGGGATGCCGGCCATCTGGTCAAGCTGATCAGCCTGTCGACGCGCCTGGCGTTGTCGGATGCCGCCGGGATTGCGGCGGCCGGCACCGTGTTCGGCCTCAGCGAAGAACTGACCCGGGAAATCAACCGCCGCATTGGCGATGAAGTGTCCACCATCGCCGGCACGATGGGCATTCCGCTGGACGACGAATACCGTGCAGACAACGCGCTCAAAACCCTCAAGCAGGCCATTCTCAATCAGGCCATCGTCAATGAATCGCTCGCACTGTCGGATCTGAGCGGGCCGATAGAAACCATACTGGCCGAAACCGTCAACAGCCTCACCCTGGTGACGGGCTTCCCCGCGCTTTGCTTTGGCCATCGGGCGGATGCCTTGGTGCTGCTTTCGGGCTCCGGAGGCGACATGGTTGATCTGACCGTGTCCGCGGAACCGGGCGGCAGCGTACTGACCGAAGCGTTCCATCGGGGCCAGCCGGTGTTCCTGGGGGACCGACCGGCGACCGTGCTCGATCGTCAACTGATGTCGCTGTTACATACGCCGTCGCTGCTGGCGATTCCCGTGCGCGTGGGGAACCGACGCCCCGGCGTGTTCGCGCTTGGCACCGATCGCTCCGATCAGACCACCACCACTGAACTGGCCAGTCTGTTCTGTCAGCGCCTTGCCACGGCGGTGCGGACAGCCACCCGGGACACCGACGATCTGCAGGACGACGTGGCCCGAGAGCAGCTGCGCCGCAAGATTCACGAAGTCAGCAATCCACTGACCATCGTCCGCCAATACATCTATCAACTGCGTGACCGGCTGGACGATAACAATGTCGTGCAGGAATTGGACGTCGTTCGCGATGAGCTGGACCGGGCCAGTCACTTGCTGATGCAGATGAGCCAGGCGGAGACCCGCCCATCCGATGGCCCGACGGTTTCTGTCAACGACGAACTGGAAAGCCTGGCACGCATCCTCGACGACACCCTGTTTAATGATGGCAATCGCGAGCTTGAACTGCGACTTTGCCCGTCCGCAAGCGATGTCGTTGGCTCGGCGTCCGCCGTGCGCCAGGTGGTGATCAATCTGCTGCGCAACGCCACCGAGGCGCTCTCCGAGCAGGGCGGCAAAGTGGTTCTGGCAACCGCCTTTCCGGTGTACCAGAATCATGGCACCTGGGTGGAGCTGGAAGTGTCCGATACCGGACCGGGCCTCCCAGAGGCCGTAAAAAATAAGCTGTTTGAACCGGTAAACACCACAAAGGGAGAGGACCACAGCGGTCTGGGCCTCAGTATTGTGAAACAACTTATTGATGACATGGAGGGCATCATCGCTTGCCGGACAGGACCCAACGGAACCACGTTCCGGATCCTGCTGCCGGCAGCGACCCATAAAAAGAACGATAACGACTGACGACTGACACACGGAACAGACCCATGATGCCTGACAATGCGGATCACCCACTCGGCCCGGCCACAGTGGCACGACTCCTGGTGGTAGACGACGAAGAGCGTCTGCTGGATTCCCTGGCTTCTCTGCTTGGGAAACAGGGGTACCGCGTCACCAAAGCGCTTGGCGGCCGCCAGGCGCTGGCGATGATCGACCGGCACAGTTTTGATCTCGCATTGCTGGATCTGCGCATGCCGGAGATCGACGGATTCGATGTCATGGCCAGGCTGAGCGAACAGCAACCGGATTGCGGCACCATTGTCGTCAGCGGTGAAAGCTCCTTTGCCGCCGTCAGTCGCGCTCTGCGCCGCGGCGCTCTGGACTACATCCGCAAACCCTTTGACCCGGACGAGCTGCTGGCCACCGTCGACAGCGTACTGGGCAAACAATCACTGCTGAAAGAACACGAAGACATCCGTCTGCGACTTGAAAAGTCGGAGGCCCTGCACCGCTACATCGTCAACAGTTCACCCGACATCGTCTTCATGCTGGACGCCGATGGTCACATTTGCTTCATCAACAGCAAGGTGGAATCCCTTTTGGGCTACCAGCCCGCCGAGCTTTGCGGTCGGCACTTCCGCCACATACTCGATGACCGTGACGTTGCCCGCGGCACATACGCCCTACAAGGGCCGAACATCAGCGCCGACAATCCCCGAACCCTCGAAGTCCGCCTGAAGACCCGCGGCAGCCGGCGCGCAACCCGTCATTTCGAAGTGACCGCGTTCCCCATTGATCCTCAGTCCTGGCCGAACGCGGGCACCGGCCCGGGCAGTGCCCGCAGCGCCACCAACGCCCGTTACTACGGTACGGCCCGGGACGTCACGGAGCGTAAAGAAGCGGAAGCGTTCATCAACTTCCAGGCCTACCACGACCTGCTGACCCGGCTGCCCAACCGGGCCCTGTTCAAAGACCGCCTGGAACTGGCCATCACCCATGCCCGACGGAACGATCAGAAGCTGGCGGTGATGTTTCTGGATCTGGATCGTTTCAAGGTTATCAACGACACGCTCGGACACGCCATGGGTGACCGACTGCTCCAATCGGTCACCCAACGCCTGGAGCGCTGCCTGCGCAAGGGCGACACCCTGTCCCGCTTTGGCGGCGACGAATTCACCCTGCTGCTGCCGTCCATTCACAACCACGATGACGCCCGCCAGATCGCCAAAAAGCTGATCGAGACCCTCAAAGCGCCGTTCCAGCTCGGCGAGCACGAGGTGTTCGTCGGCGTCAGTATCGGCATTGCGGTGTTTCCGGAGGCGGGCGACAGCATGGATCAGCTGATCCAGAACGCCGACATCGCCATGTATCACGTCAAGGCCCGGGGCAAAGATGGTTATCGCTTCTTCTCCGAAAGCATGAGCATCGATACCGCCAACCGTCTCAACCTGGAACGGGATCTCCGGCTGGCACTGGAACGCGAGGAGCTGCGGGTGTTTTACCAGCCACAGGTGTGCTCCAGCACCAATCGGATCGTCGGGCTGGAGGCACTGGTTCGTTGGCAGCACCCCGAGCGCGGCCTGCTTTACCCCCGCGACTTCCTGCCCCTGGCCGAAGAAACCAAACTGATCAGTCAACTGAGCGAGCGGGTGCTGGATCAGGCGTGTCAGGATGTCGGCCGCTGGATTCGTGCCGGCAATCCGGAGCTGAGGCTTGCCGTCAATCTGTCGCCCGTTCAGGTCGAGCATCCCCGCTTTGTCGAAACCCTCATGCAGCGGGTTCAGGCACACAGGTTCCCGCCCGGCAATCTGGAAATCGAAATCACCGAGAACGCGATCATGAACGACCTGGAGCAAATCAGTCAGAAGCTCCGGGAACTCGCCGAACTGGGCGTTCGGATCGCGATTGATGATTTCGGCACGGGTTACTCCTCACTGAATTACCTGCACCGGCTGCCCATCCATACGCTGAAGGTAGATCAGTCCTTCGTCAAAGCCATCCGAAGCGGCGATGACGGCGCCTGCATCGTCAACGCCATCGTCGCCATGGCCCATGGCCTGAAGCTGGAAATCATCGCCGAGGGGGTGGAAACCGACGAGCAACTTGAGTACCTGCGCGATCTGGGGTGCCATCAGGTGCAGGGTTTCTTCTACGGCCCCGCCCGACCCGCCCAGGACATCGCCAAGGCACTGAGCCTGGAGCGCACTCAGGCCGCCGCCTTCTGATTCCCAATTATTGATTGTCCGACACTCAGAGATAAAACCTTGATAGGGTTTGCAAAGTGTTGCTGTGCGTTACTTTTTGTATCTGGAAATGCGCAGTACTGCACATAATTCCCTCCCCCCCTTCTCTACTCTCAATCTCACAAACGCTGACCAACACATCCGACGCCCTGTCGGAGGCCACAACAACAGCGGTTCAGCACATCAAGAACAAGAACAGGCAGCAGTGACCATGCGCGACAAGTACAAGTACATCGGCCCCGTTTACGATTTTCTCAGCAACCTGTACAGCGGCAAGAACATCCACCGCTGCAAAACCGCGATGCTGGATGTGGAAACCGTACGCCCTGGCGACCGCATTCTCTTTGCCGGCGTCGGCCATGGCCGGGACGCCATCCGGGCGGCCGAACTGGGCGCCGACGTTACCGTCGTGGATCTGTCCGAAACCATGCTGCGCAAGTTCGCCGAAGCCCAGCAGAAGGAAGCCCCCCATCTCACCATCCGACGCATCCACAGCGACATCATGAAAGTCGAGGAATTCGAGCAGTACGACATGGTTGTCGCCAACTTTTTCCTCAATGTGTTCGATGAAGACATGATGGTTCGGGTGCTGGAGCACCTGATCCGGCTGGGCAAAGCCGACGCCAAAGTCGTGGTGGGCGATTTCTGCTACCCCACCGGCAATGTGTTCTCCCGGATGTTCAAAAAGCTCTACTGGTATATGGCGGTGTTTGTCTTCTGGCTGTTTGCCAACAACGCCTTTCACAAAATCTACAACTACCCGGAGCACATGCAGCGGCTCGGTCTGGAAGTGACCAAGAAGAAGCATTTCAAGCTGCTCAACATGGACTGCTACTGGTCAATCCTTGGGCGCAAGCAAGCGCAATGATTCCTTTCACCGGCTAACAACAAGAAACCCGGGAGCACAGCATGACGGATCAGATTCTTGCACTGGACAATGTTCGGGAACTGGAAAGCGGCAGTTTCACGTTTGCCGAGCGGGTCAGTTACCTGAAAAAGTACGGCACCCATTCGCAGTCGTTTTCCACGTTGCAGCCCGGCATGCAGTACTTTGACCTCCCGGGCATCGGCTATATTGCGTTCATGCGCAAGTGGGGCGGCACCTTCGTCCTGTCAGACCCGGTCAGCGCCCCGGAGCACTTTCCGGTGATCCTGGAGCGCTTCCATCAGCGCTATCCTAACGCCAGTTACATCCAGGTTTCCAAGCCAGTGGTGGACATCCTGCACCTGCGCTTCGGGCTGTTCGGCACCCAGTTTGGCAGTGAATCCCGTATTGACCTGGCCAAGTGGAGCCTGAGCGGCAAGAAAAAGCAGATCCTGCGCACCGCACTGAACCAGGCCGAAAAGGCCGGCATTACCGTCAAGGAACGCTTCAGTGACGACCACACCCGGGAAATCTCAGAAGCGTGGATTCGCACCCGCAAGTGCAAGAGCAATGAAATCCGCTTTCTGATCCGCCCGATGGAAATGGATTATCGGGAAAACGAGCGTCATTTCTACGCCTATCAGGACGGTAAAGCAGTCGGCTTTATCTATTTCGACCCGATCTATCGAAACAACGAAATCATCAGCTACGTCCCCAACATTTCCCGCGCCAACGCCGATTTCAAGCAGGGCATTTTCTATACCCTGATGGCCCATGCGATGGAGGTTTTCAAAGCCGAAGGCGTGCCATACCTCGATCTGGGTCTGATCCCGCTGTCGCTGGACCCGGCCACGGAACACCAGGAGAGTCGTTTGCTGAAGCGGCTCCTGCACCTGGTTTATGAGAAAGGAAACTTTCTTTACAACTTCAAAGGCCTTGAGTTCACCAAATCACGGTTCCGAGGCGAAACGTTCAAGACCTACTGCTGCCACCGGCGCGCCATTCCGGCACTGGAATTTCTCGCCATGTTCAAACTGACCCGGCTGCTCTGAGCGGGTCAGCTCCCCCATCCCGGCAGCACTTGCCCAACGGGCAAACCCAGGCGCTCGGCAAAGACATTCAGGCCTTCGGGCG
>JBPEXU010000040.1:0-2691 GCA_052031225.1 Marinobacter sp.
TGGGGGCATCGCCTGCGGCGCCAGAGGCACCGCCGATCGCGACACGCAAGCTGTGGGCATATTGCACCAGTCCGTCCGCCCGGGAGCAGACTTCCTTCCGACCGAAAAACAGTACCTCTGATTTGGCGACTTGAGCATCGAAGCGCTCTGCGGCCTCTTTGATCCTGAGATTACCGATAGGTGCAACACAGCCTTCAGCCAAAAGGCGCGTATCCACGGCATGCTCCGGGTCACGATCGTAGCCCATGCTTTTCAACAACTGCCGGCGACCAGCACCTTGCGGAATGATGTCTCGCAAAACGGGAACAATCTCCCCGTGGAAATAGTCTGCAGTGAAATGGCAGGGCAGGTTAACACTCACCGCTGTCCGATCGATCAGGTCTTCTTTGTCGAAGTCATCGGCATTTTCCAGTGCCTTTATGATGTAGTCAGTTTCATACGAGAACGTAGGGGTGCCAAGCAGGCCCTTGTCGGGCTCTTTGAAAGTTACCGTCCCAGCGTCGTGCCACTGATTGTCCCAATGAACTTGCAGCGTAAGCTTCATCCGAGAACACCCCAAAAATGCAAGAATATTTGCAATATTATTGGCCGGTTGAAATATCGTTGCAAGTTTTCTTGCAATATATGCGGAAAGTATATCTCATTCTGCAATTAAAGTTGCAATATGGTTTGCGGGGTATGGCCAACCATCGTATGGTTTTTGGCGAATGACATAAAAATCTGGCGACGTTGCGCCAGCACCGAGAACCCCATGTCCGATCTGACCCTTACCCAGTACCTGCTGATCGCCCTGATTTTCATCTGGAGCGGCTTTGTCCGGTCCGGGTTGGGGTTTGGTGGTGCCGTGCTGTCACTGCCGTTTCTGCTGCTGGTGCTGGATGAGCCGCTGGTGTTCCTGCCGATCATTGCCGTGCATCTGCTGGTGTTCTCGTCCCTGACCATTTGGATGAACAGCCGGAAGAGCCGGGCGCAGGCCGGTCAGGGTGGGGGAACGGTGGACTGGCGTTATCTCGGTCGGATTCTGGCCATCATGATCGTGCCCAAGCTGATTGGCGTGTTCGGGCTGATTACCCTGCCCGGGCACATCCTCAGCGGCATGATTTTCGTGATCGTGGCGCTCTATTCGCTGTCCTACATCCTGAACCGGCCGTTTCGCAGTGGCAGTCCGGTGGTGGATGCGCTGTTTCTGATGGTAGGGGGCTACATCAGCGGCACCTCGCTGATTGGAGCCCCGCTGATTATTGCGGTGGTGGCGCAGCATCTGCCGAAAGAGAAGTTCCGCGACACCCTGTTCGCGCTCTGGTTTATCCTGGTGACGATCAAGATGGCGGCGTTTGTCTGGGCGGGGGTGGACCTGCAGCTGATCCACCATCTCTGGTTGCTGCCCTGCGCCGCCATCGGGCACGTCATCGGGTTGTATGCCCACGAGCGCATGCTCCAGGCCGAGACTCCGGTGTTTTTCCGGGTGCTCGGTTCGGTGTTGCTGGTGGTCAGCGGTGTGGGCCTGGTCACCACGCTGGGCTGAACGCGACGATCAGCCGGCCCGACCGAACAGTTTCTCGAAAAAGCCGCTTTCGCGAACGTCCGGTATCGGCAGATCGTCCACCTGTTCCATGGCCTGACGCCAGAAGGTCTCCGGATCGTCCAGCGCCGCCACCGACTGGCGTTCCTCGGCGGAGTAATGATTGCGCTCGCCGGCAATGCCCTGTGCCATCAGTGCCTGGGCCCACAGGTAGATGGCCGCCCGCACGGTGCGCAACAACCGGCTGTAGACCTCGCGGCTGAGGTTGATGGCCAGCTCGGCGGTCAGGTTGATCTGCTTTTGCAGGGCGGCCATGTCGTCCTTGTCCAGAAGGATGCGGTTGCCGTTGCCCTTCTTGCAGTTCAGGCACACTTTCTCCAACGCTTTGATGCCCTCGGCCAGGTCGGTGTGTCCGAACTCGGCTTTCTGTTCGTCTTCCAGCGGCGCGGGAATCCAGCCGTACTGGGGCGATTTCGCGACGATGTGCCCGGGCAGCTGGCGACGATAGGGGGGTAGGGCGTTCTTCTCCGGATAACCATCGAATTCGGTTCTCAGCCAGGCGGCCATGTTGCGGTGGCGAAGCATCATCGCCAGCGTGATGGCCGAGGGCAGGATGTCCTCCAGCAGTTCCGAAGCCTCCCGGAGCCTTTCATCGAGATGATTGACGGATGCCGACATAAGTTCCTCCCGGGCAACGAACCCTAGCAGAGCGTGCGTCCGTTGCCGTGTCTTTTCTTGTTGTTGAGGGTCCGTCCGGCTTGCCGGGCAGACGTTCTGGGTAAAAAATAGTCAGAGGTGGCCCGTGCCGCCGTTGCAAAAACGTAGGGCTTTGTAACCGAGGGTAACTGCCCGGGGAGGCGCCGGATGGCCCAGGACGACCCGTACCGAAGACGCCGGCAGGCGATGGTGGCGCACCACCTGCTCAGCCGGGGCATTGCCGACCCGAAGGTGATTGCCGCGATGGCCCGGGTCCGGCGTGAAGCGTTCGTACCGGAGCCGATGCGCGAGCTGGCCTACGACGACGGGCCACTGCCGATCGCCGCCGGGCAGACCATCTCCCAGCCCTACGTGGTGGCCTGGATGGTGGAGGCGCTGGCGCTGTCCGGTGGGGAGCGGGTACTGGATGTCGGCACCGGTTCGGGCTATGCCGCGGCGGTGCTGGCGTGCAT
>JBPEXU010000400.1:0-4001 GCA_052031225.1 Marinobacter sp.
CGCTGCGGTCAGCCCGCCCGGCGCCGGCACCCTGAACCCGCTGGATAGCTCGCCGGACACCATCGATCGGCTGCTCGATCACTGGCGCCAGGCCGGCTGGATCCGCCCCCTCGACCTGGCCTTCGCCCGCCTGATCCGGCAACTGGCGGCCGAACAGGGGTCCGCGCCCACGCCCTTGCTGGTGCTGCTGGCGGCACTGGTGTCCCATCAGGTCGGTCGGGGCCACGTCTGTCTGGACCTGACGACCCTGCTGGAAGACCCCGCCGGTACCCTGGCGTTGCCGCCGGAGGCCACCGATGCCGGCACCGCCACGGTCGCCGCCCTGGCCCGGAATCGGCCCGCCGATGTTCTCGACCCAGTGACACTCGAAGACTGCCTTCACGCTCTGGACAATAGCTGCGCGGTAAGTGATGGCTCACCGACCACGCCCTTGGTGCGGCAGGGCAGGCGCCTTTACCTGCGCCGGTTCTGGCGCTACGAGGGGATCATCGCCGAGGGCATCCGGCACCGGCTGGCCCGGCCCACGGCCGTGCACGACCCGGACAGTCAGCCGGCCCAAACCCTGGCGACCGCGCTCGCCATCCTGTTCGGCTCCGGCGACACCCTGGATTATCAGAAAACCGCCTGTGCCCTGGCGGCGCGCTCCCGGTTCGCGGTCATTACCGGCGGTCCGGGTACCGGCAAGACCACCACCGTGGTCCGGCTGCTGGCCGCCCTGCAGTCGGTGGCCGGCGAACGTCCGGACCGGGGTTGCCGGAAATTCCGTATCCGGCTGGCGGCCCCGACCGGCAAAGCGGCAGCGCGGCTGAACGAATCCATCGGCGGCGCCGTGGGTCAGCTGCCACTGGCCCGCCTGCCGGGTCAGGTCGGCCCGGACGACATCCCGACCCGGGTCACCACCCTGCATCGGCTGCTCGGCAGCCAGCCCGACACCCGGGCGTTCCGGCACCACCGGGACAACCCGCTGCCGGTGGATATCCTGGTGATCGACGAGGCCTCGATGGTGGACGTCGATTTGATGGCGTCGGTGTTCGAGGCGCTGCCGGACCACGCCCAGCTGATCCTGCTGGGGGACAAGGATCAGCTCGCCTCGGTCGATGCCGGCGCCGTGCTCGGCGAATTGTGTCAGCGGGCCGTTGCCGGCCACTACCGCCCGGAAACGGCCGACTGGCTGCACCGGATGACCGGTCAACGGCTGCCCGACACCCTGATCAGCGACCGGGGCCGGGCGCTGGATCAGGCCGTCGCCATGTTGCGGGTCAGCCACCGCTTCACCGCAGACAGCGGCATCGGCCAGCTTGCCGAGGCGGTCAACTCCGATCAACTCGACGACGCCCTCCTGCGCCGCTGTCAGCGGGCAGACTTTGACGATGTCCTCTGGCTCAACGGCGGCGCTCGCCCGACCGATCCGGAATCGGTGCTGGCGCTGGTGTGCCGGCACAGTGTCACCGGCTCGCCCGGGGCGTTTCGCCATGGCGGTGAGGGTAGGGTCGTGAACGGTGCGCCGCTACCGCCACCGGTTGGCTACCGGCACTACCTCCGCCTGCTCGCTGACCATCCGCTGGACGCCGACAGCCCGCGCGAGCAGTGGGACGATCTGGCCCGCCGGGTACTGGACGCCTTTGGTGCCTTTCAGGTGCTCTGTGCCCTGCGCCGGGGGCCCTGGGGCGTGGAGGGGCTGAACCGGCGCATTGCCCAACAACTGCTGGCCGAGGGCCTGATTCCCCGAACCGAGGGCTAGTACCCGGGCCGGCCAGTCTTGATTACCGGCAACGACTACAACCTGGGGCTGATGAACGGCGACATCGGGATCACGTTCAGCGTCCCCTGGGACCAAGCCGACGACGCTCCGCCGACACCGGCGTTGCGGGTGGCCTTCCCGGCCAACGACGGCACCGACGGCATCCGCTGGATCTCGCCGAGCCGGTTGCAACAGTTGGAAACCGTGTACGCCATGACCGTGCACAAATCCCAGGGCTCGGAGTTCGGTCACACCTGCCTGGTGTTGCCGGACCGGCTCAGCCCGGTGCTGACCCGCGAACTGGTGTACACCGGCATTACCCGGGCCCGACACTGGTTCAGTCTGGTTACCGGCGATGCCCGGGTGCTGAGGGCCAGCGTACAACAACAGGTGGTGCGCGCGTCCGGTCTCGCCGACCGGCTCGACGACCACTGAGCACAGCCGGAGGCGCACCATTCAAACTCGTCACCGCAAAGCCCTGTCGCTGATGCTGGCGTTCATCCGCCCTTACCGCCGGGCGGTCCTGGGCGCTTTGCTGGCGCTTCTGGTGACCGCGGCGCTGACCCTGAGCCTCGGCCAGGGCCTGCGCATCCTGGTCGATCAGGGCCTGGCCACCCAGTCGCCGGACAACCTGGCGCGGGCGGTCGGCCTGTTCTTTATCCTGGTGCTTGGCCTGGCGCTTGGCTCGTTCGCCCGGTTCTATCTGGTGTCCTGGATCGGCGAACGGGTGGTGGCGGACATCCGCAAGCGGGTGTTCAACCACCTCATCGATCTGCATCCCGGCTTCTTCGAACACAACCGGCCGCTGGAGATCCAGTCCCGCTTCACCGCCGACACCACGGTGCTGCAATCGGTGATCGGATCGACCGTGTCCATTGCCCTGCGCAACCTGCTGATGCTGGTCGGCGGACTGATCCTGCTGTTCGTCACCAACGCCAAACTGGCCAGCATCATCCTGCTGGGTTTTCCTATGGTGATCGCCCCGATTCTGGTCTTCGGTCGCCGGGTCCGGCAGCTGTCCCGGCTGAGCCAGGACCGGGTCGCGGACATCGGCAGTTACGTCGGCGAAAGCCTGTCCCAGCTCAAGGTGGTGCAGGCGTTCAATCACCAGCGCCACGACCGGGCGTTGTTCAGTCGGGTATCGGAACGCGCGTTCGAGGTGGCCCGGGCCCGGATCGGGCAACGGGCCTGGCTGACGGCGCTCGCCATCGCGTTGGTGATGGGGGCGGTCGGGGTGGTGCTCTGGGTCGGCGGTCTGGATGTGATCGAAGGCCGGATCAGCCCCGGCGAACTGGCCGCGTTTGTGTTCTACAGTCTGCTGGTGGGCGTGGCCGCCGGCGCACTCAGCGAGGTCATCGGGGAGCTACAACGGGCTGCCGGCTCGGCCGCCCGGTTGTTCGAGCTACTGGAGACCCAACCGGCACTGGTGACCACCAGCACCGCCGATCAGCGCCAATTGCCAGCACCGGTCAGCGGTCGGATCGAAATCGATCGGGTGACCTTTCACTATCCCGGCCGGGCGCAGACGCCAGCGCTCCGGGATCTGACGCTGACCGTCGAGCCCGGGGAAACCCTGGCCCTGGTGGGGCCATCCGGGGCCGGCAAATCCACCCTGTTCGATCTGCTTCTGCGCTTCTACCAGCCAGACGCCGGACAGATCCGCATCGACGGTACCGACATCGCCTCGGTCAGTCTCGAATCCCTGCGCCGCTGCTTCGCGTTCGTGCCCCAGAGCCCGGCGCTGTTCCATGGCACGGTCGCAGACAACATCCGCTATGCCCGTCCCGAGGCCAGCCTGGACGAGGTCCAACGGGTCGCCCGTATCGCCCACGCCGAGGAGTTTATCCAGGCACTGCCGAACGGTTACGACACCCCGCTGGGCGACCAGGGCGTCGGCCTGTCCGGGGGCCAGAAGCAGCGCCTGGCGATCGCCCGCGCGCTGCTGGCCGACGCCCCGATCCTGCTGTTGGATGAAGCCACCAGCGCCCTCGATGCCGACAGCGAACACCTGATCCAGCAGGCCATGCCGGCGTTGACGGCCGGGCGGACAACGCTGGTCATCGCCCACCGGCTGGCCACCGTCCGGGACGCCGACCGCATCGCGGTGCTGGACCAGGGCCGGCTGCAAGCGGTGGATCGGCACGAGGTGCTGATGGAAACCAATCGGTTGTACCGCCGGCTGGCGCAGTTGCAGTTCCGACATCGGCCCTGACCGGAGCCGGCTTCGGTTGGTGCGGCAATCGTCGTATACTGGACCGGA
>JBPEXU010000401.1:0-2827 GCA_052031225.1 Marinobacter sp.
CCGGCAGACGCCTTCGAGCGCGCCGAGTTGATACAGCATCAGGGCGTGAATTTCTTCCGGCGTGTGCGCAATGGACCGCCGCCCGAAACCGGCGAGATCGTGGTAGGAGGGGTGGGCGCCAATCTCGACGCCGTGTCGGGCCGCGAGCGCAACCGTGCGGCGGATGACCATCGGATCGGCGGCATGAAAGCCGCAGGCCACGTTCGCCATATCAATGAGTGGCATGACCTGATCGTCCTGGCCCATTTGCCAGGCGCCGTAGCTTTCGCCCAGATCACAGTTCAGCTTCATCGCTTACAGATCCCGGCCGGGATAACTCGCCTGTTTCCGCGCTTCGGCCCGCCGCTGGCGTTCGGCCAGCTGCTCCGGGCTCTGATCCGGAATGTCCCAGCCCTGAAGGTTGTCCTCAATCAGCCGGACCAACGCATCTATGTGCCCCGGTGTGGCATTCAGGGCCGGGATATAGCTGAAGCTTTCGCCCCCGGCCGCCATGAAATACTCCCGGTTCTCTTCGTTGATCTCCTCGATGGTTTCGAGGCAGTCGGACGAGAATCCGGGACAGAACACATCGACTGATTTTACCCCTTTCCCGGGCAAGGCTTTAAGGGTTTCGTCGGTGTAGGGCTTGAGCCATTCCTCGCGCCCGAACCGGGACTGGAAGGTGGTCAGATAATCCTCCGCCGACAGGCCAAGCCGGGTCGCCAGAAGGCGCGAGGTTTTGTGGCATTCGCAGTGGTACGGATCGCCCTTGGTCAGGTATTTCAACGGCACGCCGTGGTAGGAAAGGATCAGCCGATCCTTGCGCCCGTGATTGGCCCAGTGCGCTTCGATATGGCGAGCCATGGCCTCGATGTAGGGCGGGTAATCGGGGTAATGGGACACGAAACGCAAGTCCGGCAACCAGCGCCGGCCCATAAAATCCTTGGCCAGGGCGTCAAAGGTCGACGCGGAGGTGGAGGCCGAGTACTGGGGGTATAGCGGCAGCACCAGAAGTCGCCGAACCCCCTGGGCCTGGAATTCGTCCAGCACCTTGGGTATCGAGGGGTTGCCGTAACGCATGGCGAAGCCAACCACCACCCCGGTGCCGTATTTTGCTTTCAGGGCTTCCCGGATTGCGTCCGCCTGCCGGGCGGTGTGGATCAGCAGTGGCGAGCCCTCGGGCTTCCAGACGCCGGCATAGGCTTTGGCGCTCCGGCGCGGTCGAATCCGAAGAATAATGCCGTGCAGGATCATCCACCAGATCGGCCGGGGCACTTCGACAACCCTTGGGTCCCAGAGAAATTCAGCAAGATACCGGCGCAGGGCGGACGGGGTCGGGGCGTCCGGGGTGCCAAGATTGGTGATCAGGACACCCAACCGTTCCGGCTGGTCGTGGCGAAAATTCTCTGAACCTTTAAATCTCATTCGGTGGATCTCATTCGGTGCTTTCGGGCGTGAACTCAAGGCCTGGGCTCAGCGATTGTGCTGAGCCTGCTGCGCCATCCGGGGCGCCAGACCGCTGATGTCATAGCCGGCATTCCGGGCCTTGGTGAAGATCACCTCGGCGGGTTCCGTGCGCGCGGCGCTGAGCGCCCAAAGCACGGTACAGCGGGTGCCGGACCGACAGAAAGCGAGTACGGGTTTTTCCGCCTGCCGGATCATGGGATCAAACCGATCGACGTCCTGATCGGTGATGTTGCCCGATTCAACCGGCAGGTACACCCAGTTCAGGCCGTGTGCCTTCGCCGCCGCTTCGATCTCGGCCATCGCGGGCTGCCCGAATTCTTCGCCGTCGGGACGATTGGCAACCAGTGTTTTAAAGCCAAGGCGGGCCGCCTCGGCGACATCGGCAACAGTGATCTGAGGGGCGACGGAGATCGAGTCGTCAATCTTGCGAATATCCATTCTGAGCCTCCGGATGGGTCGTGCGCTTAAGGTACCAGAAAATGTCAGGAATTTGCCCGCTGACGTTCAACGAGTTCGAACACCGCCATGCCCACAATCATGCTGAAAACAAAGACTGCAGCCTTAAGCTCGCCCGCGCCCAGAGCAACCAGGCCGGGGCCCGGACAGAACCCGGCGATGCCCCAGCCGACGCCAAACAGCAGGCTACCGACGATCAGGCGGGCATCGATATGGGTGGCGGCTGGCAGTTTCATGCCCAACCCGAGAAACGACAGCGTCCGTCGCCGGGCAACGGCAAACGCAACGATACCGACGGCGATGGCACCGGCCATCACAAACGCCAGGGACGGATCCCAAAGACCGGCGAGGTCGAGAAAGCCCAGGACTTTTTCCGGGTTTGCCATGCCCGATACGATCAGGCCAAGGCCAAACACCAGACCGGCAAGAAACGAAAAGAGGGTATATTTCATGGCGCTTTATACTCCCAGAAGGTGGCGAATGATATAAACGGTGACAAATCCAGCCGCCATAAAGCTCAGCGTGGCGACCAGGGAGCGGGGAGAAAGGCGGGACAGTCCGCAGACACCGTGGCCGGATGTGCAGCCCGAGCCATACCGGGTACCAATACCAACCAGCAGGCCAGCAACAGCAAGCGCCGGGTAGCCGGCATCGACGTTGATCTCGGGTGCGTCCGCCGCCATCATCCAGATCGTCGGTGCGGCCAGCAGACCGAGAACGAAGGCAATACGCCAGGCAATGTCGGCCCGGGCCGGCGACAGCAGCCCGCCCAGAATACCGCTGATGCCGGCAATTCGACCGTTAAACAACAACAGGCCCGCCGCGGCCAGTCCGATCAGGACACCCCCGGCGAGCGCAGACCAGGGTGTAAACTCAGCCCACGCAATCTCAATCATGGTTACCTCCGATATCGCATATCACCAGC
>JBPEXU010000402.1:0-4841 GCA_052031225.1 Marinobacter sp.
GGCAAGCTCCGCCATCTTACATCGGACGGCGACGGCGCCAAACCCCTTGGTCGCGACTCTGTGATCCGGGCCGCCCGGCGAAGGCGTTCCGTCCCATCGACGCTGCCCGCTCGCCCGGGGCGGCACGGTGGTCAGCGGCCGCTGTTAACTGTAATATCCGCACAGGTTGACAGAGACCATCACCCACCAGACAGCGCGACCGGAGGCCGATCATGCGCAACGCCGATCTCGTAGCACGGGACCTGAAATCCGTTTGGCACCCCTGCACCCAGATGAAAGACCACGAAACCCTGCCACTGATCCCGGTGAAACGGGGTGAAGGCGTGTGGCTCGAGGATTTCGAAGGCAACCGGTACATCGACGCGGTCAGCTCCTGGTGGGTCAACCTGTTTGGCCACGCCAACCCCCGCATCAATGCCGCCATCCAGGAACAGATCGGTCAGCTCGAGCACGTCATCCTGGCCGGCTTCAGTCACGAACCGGTGGTGAATCTGTCGGAACGGTTGATCGAAGTGACGCCGGCCGGGCTCAACAAGTGCTTTTACGCCGACAACGGCTCCTCCGCCATCGAGGCGGCACTGAAGATGAGCTACCACTACTGGAAAAACCACGGCAAGCCGGGCAAGAAAAACTTCGTCAACCTCAGCAACAGCTACCACGGTGAGACTCTGGGCGCGCTCGCTCTGGGCGATGTTGCCCTGTACAAGGACACCTACCAGCCGCTGCTGATGGAGGTGCTGACGGCGCCTTCGCCGGACGCCTACAACAAAGAGCCGGGCGAGACCGACGAGGCCTATGCCCTGCGCCAGTTCGAGGCCATGGAACAACTGCTGGCCGAAAAACACGAGGAAATCTGTGCCGTGGTGGTGGAGCCGCTGGTGCAGTGTGCCGGCAGCATGCGCATGCACCACCCGATCTACCACACCAAACTGCGCGAAGCCTGCGACCGTTACAACGTGCATCTGATTGCCGATGAAATCGCCGTTGGCTTTGGCCGCACCGGCACCCTGTTCGCCTGTGAGCAGTCGGGCATCACTCCGGACTTCATGTGCCTGTCCAAGGGGCTGACCGCCGGCTATCTGCCGCTGTCCGTGGTGCTGACCACCGACGACGTCTACGACGCTTTCTACGACGACTACGAAACCTTGCGGGCGTTCCTGCACAGCCACAGCTACACCGGCAATCCCATCGGCTGCGCGGTGGCGCTCGCGACTCTGGACATTTTCCGGGACGACGACGTGATCCAGAACAACCGGCGGCTGGCCGCCTGCATGGCGGAGTCGGTGGCGCACCTGGCGGACCACCCAAATGTCGGCGATATCCGCCAGCACGGCATGGTGCTGGCGATCGAGATGGTCAAGGACCGGGCCAGCAAGACGCCGTTCCCGTGGCAGGAGCGACGGGGCATTCGGGTGTACAAACACGCCCTCACCCGACAGGCACTGCTTCGCCCGCTCGGCAATGTGGTGTACTTTATGCCGCCTTACGTCATTACCGAAGAACAGATCCGCCACCTGGCGCAGGTGGCCACCGAAGGCATTGAGATCGCTGTACGAGACTGACCGGGCCCATGCGAACCCCCAGAATCTACACCAACAGCCCACTGTCCGTGGGCGCCACCGCCGAGCTGGACGACAACGCCGCCCAGCACGTGGGCCGGGTACTGCGCATGCAGCCGGGGCAGGCGCTGATCTTGTTCAACGGCGATGGCCGGGACTACCAGGCGGTCATTTCCGAGGCCAGCAAGAAGCAGGTGCGGGCCGAGGTCCAGAGCGCCGCCGACAATGGCACCGAATCCACATTATCCACCGTCCTTGGGCAGGCGCTGTCCAAGGGGGATCGCATGGACTACGCGGTCCAGAAGGCGGTGGAGCTGGGGGTCAGCCAGATCGTACCGCTCACCACCGAGCGCTGCGATGTCAAACTCAAGGGCGACCGGGAAGACAAACGTCTGCGCCACTGGCAGCAGGTCGCGATCAGTGCCGCCGAGCAATGCGGCCGGGCCCGGGTGCCCGAGATCCTGCCGGTGATGACGCTGCCGGAGTGGTTCGAGCACACCCGGGATGCTGAGCTGCGCCTGGTTCTGCATCATCGCACGGAGCACTCCCTGGCGCACATGGCAAGGCCCCGGCAGGTGGCCCTGATGATTGGCCCGGAAGGCGGGCTCAGCCCCGCTGAAATCCAGGCCGCCGAGGCTGCCGGCTTCACCCCGGTCGCGCTCGGGCCACGGGTGCTGCGCACCGAAACCGCGCCGGTCGCGGCCCTCGCCCTGTGCCAGTGGCTCTGGGGCGACTTTACCGGCTGAGCACGGCGACCGTGCCGCCGTCCCAAAGTGGCGGCGGAGTCATTGACAGCCCACCGGCGTAGCCACATCATCCCTGTCTGACAATTAGAAGATTTGCGAGCAGATCCAGCGACTTGGATGCCTGTGCGGGCAGGCAGATGCTCGCGTGCCAACCTCATCAAACGTGCGAGTACCGGATGACAAGCCTGCTGACCTCCCAAGAATTCTGGCAATACCTGAGCATTCCCGTGATCGCGGCCCTGATTGGCTGGACCACCAACTGGCTGGCCATCAAGATGACCTTCTACCCCCTGGAGTTTGTCGGCAAGCCCCCACTGCTCGGCTGGCAGGGCATTATTCCGTCGAAGGCCCGCAAAATGGCCGCCAAGAGCGTCGATGCCACCATCGCCAAGATCGGAACGGTGGAGGAAATCTTCCAGCAGATCGACCCGAAAGTGCTGGCCGCGCACATCGTCCATACCGTCGATCCGCGTATCGAAGAGTACGTCGACGAGCTGATGCTCAAGGAATACCCCACGTTCTGGGAGAACCTGCCGAACTCGGCCCGGAACATGGTCTATGACCGCGTCCGCAAGTCGACCCCGCAGCTGGTCGACAATCTGGTCGAAGACATCTCCGCCAACATCGAAGACCTGCTCGACATCAAGGGCATGGTGATCGAGCGTCTGGCCAAAGATAAGCAACTGCTGAACCGGATTTTTCTGGAGTGCGGGGAAGTGGAATTTCGTTTCATCATCAACTCCGGCCTGTACTTCGGTTTTCTTTTTGGCCTGGTCCAGATGGTGGTGTGGTACGTCTATCCGAGCTGGTGGGTGCTGCCATTCTTCGGCCTGCTGGTGGGCTGGGCCACCAACTGGATTGCCCTGAACGTGATCTTCCGGCCCCTGCGCGAGCGCAAAGTCGGCCCCTTCCGGGTCCAGGGCCTGTTCCTGAAACGCCAGCCGGCGGTGGCGGAATCCTTCTGCCACATCGTCACCCATGAAATCCTGACCGTGGGCAACATCATCAACGCCATTCTGGAAGGCCCGAAGGGCGATCGCGCCCGCAACATGGTCAAGAAACACATCAAGCCGCTGGTGGATGAAACCGCCGGCATGGGCAAGGCGCTGACCCAGATGGCCTTTGGCCCGACCGGCTTTGCCACCCTGAAAAACAAGGTCGGCGACAAGGCGATCGAGATTTCCCAGACCTCGTTCAACAACCCGATGTTCGAGCAGGACCGCGCCCGGGCGGTGGAATCGATCATGGTGGAGCGGATGATCGCGTTGTCGTCGGAGGAGTTCCAGGACCTGCTCCGGCCCTGTTTCCAGGAAGACGAAATCAAGCTGATCCTGGTCGGTGCCTTTCTCGGCTTTATGGCCGGTGTCGGCCAGCTCGTGTTCGTGTTTGGGGAAACCCTGGTGTAGTTCGGTGCGCGGTCATTGCAGAACGATTGTTCAAGCCCGCGCCCGCCGTCTATACTGCTGATTGCAGGGATCCCACCCCTTACACCGCTGCAACCGGAGGCAATGGATGCCAGGTTTCGTTTCCTGGGTTTCACGACTGTTTTCTTCCCCCCGACCCGATACTCCCGTGCCGGAATCCCAGCTGTTCACCCCATCCTCGGGCACTCTGGAACGGGCGACCCGGGAATCGGACACCCGATTAGCCAAAAAACTCGAGCAACACTTGTTCTGCTGGCTGCTCGATTCCGAACCACGCACCTTGAACGCCAGCATCGCCCACCGCGCACAGGAGCTTCGGGAGCTGCACCGGCGCTTGCATGCAGCCCGGCTCGACGAATTACCGCGACAACCCCTGAGCCTCCCGATGCTGATGCGAGCCCTGTCGGACGATCAGGTGGGGCGCTCGGAGCTGACCCGCATTATCCTCAAGGACGCGGCATTGACCGACCAGCTGCTGCAGGTGGCCAACAGCCCGTATTTCCGCCACGGCGACCACACCGTTGAGTCGATCGACCAGGCCGTTTTCCTGCTTGGCGTGGACGGCATCCGCAATGTCGTCTCCGCGGCACTGATGCGCCCGGTACTGGCCGCCCGCAACAGCCGGGAGGCGCTGTTTGCCCAGCGCACCTGGCGCTGGGGGCTGACCTGCGCACGGTCGGCGGAAATGATCGCCCGGCAGCAGGACGGCGACCCCAACGGCAGCTTTATGGCCGGCCTGATTCCGGCGCTCGCGTACATGACCCTGTATCGGGAACTGCACCGGATCTGTCGCCCGCGGGACGGTGGCGGTGACCCGGAACCGGCGCTGATCCGGCATGTGCTGGCACGGCACCAGTGGGCCACCTGCCAGATCCTGGCCAACGAATGGCAACTGCCCCCCAAGTACCACGCAATGCTGCTGTCAGCGGAGCGGCCGGTGCCAAGAAACAAACACACGCCCCTGAGCGACGGCCTGATTCTGGGCACCCGGGAAGTGCTGCGTCACGCCCACCAGCGCAACCTGCCGGAAGAGGAACTGCGGCAGCTGATCAACCTGCCGCCAGAGGGCATCGCCCCCATTCGCCAGGCATTGCGGGAGATGCTGCAAACCA
>JBPEXU010000403.1:0-5718 GCA_052031225.1 Marinobacter sp.
GCCCAGCTGTGTTCCAACTCGGCAACCGCCAGCTTGTAATCCAGGTAGGCACCCAGGATTGCCAGCGCCTGACCCCGCGCGGGCTCCTCCAGTACGTTCAGCGTGGCCCGGATACGGGCGATCAGCTGCTCCAGCGACTCCTCGCCCAACGCCGACAGGAAATACTCAAACATCTGACGCAGGGCCAGGGTCGGGATCAGCGCACCACTGGCGTCCACCCGGTCCCAACCATCCGGCACCCAGGTTCCCTCCAGCGACGGCGGCAGCTCTGCGGCAACGTCAACCGCGGCAACACGCTGCACCAGGGTCGACGGGGCCTCGGGAGACGCTTGGGACGGTATGGAGACTGCGCTGGATTGCGCCAACGCCGGCAGTTCGGCGGTGGCGGACGCCTCGCGGTCATCGACCGACCACAGAACGGCCACGCCCGCGGCGGCCACCAGCACCAGCAAGGTGGTTCGAACAGCAGGATGAGACAAGAGAAACCGGGAACCCATGCTGGCAGGATAGTCGAGATGTCCGGCTGGAAACGAGACCGGCATCAAAAACGGGGGCAGAGCCTACGGCCCTGCCCCCAACAACGATTACAGGGCCCGGTTGTTGAAGCCCACTTCTACTTTTCGCGGCGCATCAGCGCGAAAGGTGGTGTCGATTTGCTGAATCCTTCCACCGTTCTGCAGGAAGGCCTCGATGTCAGCCTGGAGCTGCGCCCGCACACGGGCACGGCCAGTCACGGTGTGACTGTCGTCACTGTCGCTGTCCCAGCCGGTCTGCTCCAGATTGCTTTCGTCGAATTCACTCATGGCACATTCTCCATCAACGAAAACAGGTCTGAACGCGGTCGCCATCCGGACGGATGAGCACACGCGGTTTCGACGAAAATACCGCCTGCGGCCTCGTCTTGGCGTCTTTATAATCCCGTTTCTATGACTGCGCCATTTCTTGAAAACCGCTTTTTTGTAACTTTTTGTAACTAGCGGCAACGCATTGATTTAAAAGGCTGGATCAGAGACTCTTAGACAGCCTACAGCGTTGACACAAAGAATGAACAATGATTCACTGCTTATGAGGAGCCGGCATGGCTTATCGTGAAACGGAAAAAATGCGCCAACGCAAAGCTCAGGCGCGTCAGCGGATTGTGGCGTGCACCTACGAGTGCGTGGCCAAGGGCGGATTCCGGAGCGCCCGGATCACCCGGATCGCCGGCCTGGCGGGAGTCGCCACCGGAACCATTTATCGCCACTTCGAGTCCAAGGAAGACCTGTTCGCTGAAATTTTCCGCACCGCCACCCAGCGGGAGGTGGACAAAGTCGCCGAAGTGCTGGCCCAGCCAGGTTCCGCGGTTGATCGCCTCGAATCGGCGCTGCGCCAGTTTGCCGAACGGGCGCTGCGCGGGCCGATGATGGCTTGGGCACTGATCGCCGAGCCGGTGGACCCGAAGCTGGAGCAGGAGCGCCTGACCTATCGCCGAGCCTACGCGGAGCTTTTCGAGTCGGCGATTCGCACCGGCATCGACGAGGGCTGTCTGCCGGAACAGGACCCACGCCAGAGCAGTACCTGTCTGGTGGGAGCCATTGCCGAGAGCCTGGTGGGCCCGCTGTCACCGACCGTCGCCGGACAGCGATCACTCACTGACATCAACAAGAACGCCCTGGTCGACGCCATCATCCGATTTTGCATGCAGGGGTTGACCGGCACCAGGAGATAGCCATGAATGCCCGTCAACAACGCCCCGAACTGTCCCTTTCGGATCGCTACCTTGCCAACACCCATGAGGTGGTGAACCAGCCTCCGGCGCTGGAAAACTACAACCCTTACACACAGGACCAGGCGCTCCAGGAGGCGGTCCAGCGCGAAGGCGCCGGGGCCGCCCACGACGATCTGACCCGGTTCGGACGGCTGGCGGGCGACGCCCGCACCATCGACCTCGGCTTCAAGGCCAACGCCCACAAACCGGTGTTTCACAGCCACGACCGATTTGGCCACCGGATCGACGACATCGAGTTTCACCCGGCCTACCACGAGCTGATGCGCATCGCCCTGGAAAACGGCCTGCACAGCAGCCCCTGGACCGACCCGGGCTCCGGCGCCCACGTCGCCCGGGCCGCCCGCTATTACCTGCACGCCCAGGTTGAGGCGGCGCATGGCTGCCCGGTTACCATGACCTTCGCCGCCATCCCGTCCATCCGCCAGCAGCCCGAGCTGGCGCAACTCTGGGCGCCGAAGATCCTGGCCAACAGTTACGATCCCCGCAACGTGCCGGACACCGAAAAAACCTCGGTCACCATCGGCATGGCGATGACGGAAAAACAGGGCGGCAGCGATGTGCGAGCCAACAGCACCCGGGCCTACCCGGTGGCTGCGCAAGGCCCAGGCCAGGCCTATGAGCTGGTCGGGCACAAGTGGTTTGTTTCTGCCCCGATGTGCGATGCGTTTCTGGTGCTGGCCCAGGCCCCGGGCGGCCTGTCCTGCTTCCTGATGCCACGCTGGCGGCCCGATGGCAGTAAAAACCCGTGGCAGATCCAGCGCCTGAAAAACAAGATGGGCAACATCGCCAACGCCTCCAGCGAGGTGGAACTCCGGGGCGCCCTGGCCTGGATGGTCGGAGAAGAAGGGCGCGGCGTCCGAACCATCATCGAGATGGTGGCCATGACCCGCTTCGACTGCATGATCGGCAGCGCCGCCGGCATGCGCCAGGCGGTGGCCCAGGCCACCCATCACTGCCGCCACCGCAGCGCCTTTGGCCATCGCCTGGCGGAACAGCCCCTGATGCAGAACGTGCTGGCCGACCTGGCGCTGGAGAGCGAAGCGGCGCTGGCTTACACCCTGCGCATCGCCCGGGCTCTGGACCATCAGGCAGTGGAACACGAACGCCTGCTGGCCCGACTGGCGACCCCGGTCGGCAAATACTGGATCTGCAAGCGTACCCCCAACCACGCTTACGAGGCCATGGAGTGCATCGGCGGCAGCGGGGTGATGGAAGACTGCATCATGCCCCGACTGTTCCGGGAGTCGCCGGTCAACGCGATCTGGGAAGGCAGCGGCAATGTCCAGTGTCTGGACACCCTGCGCGCGCTGCAGAAAGAACCCGACACGCTGGACGCGTTCTTTGCCGAAGTGGCCGAGGCCCGGGGTGCCGATGCCCGTTTCGACCGGTTCCTGGCCCAGCTCCAGAACGACTTCGCCGACATCAGCGATTTCCAGTACCGGGCGCGCAATCTGGTCGACCGGATGGCGCTGGCGTTGCAGGCGTCACTGCTGCTTCGCCATTCCCCGAGCGAGGTTGCCGATGCGTTCTGCGCGTCCCGGCTGGAACAAGGCGGTGGCCTCAACTACGGCAACCTGCCCTCGGGCACCGATGCCGCCGCGATTATCAAACGGGCGACGCCCCTGGTAGGCTAAACGCGGGCCGCCACCGAGTTCCGACTCGAGCGCTCAGTGACAGGTCCGCCAGCAACCCCGTCAGCACCACCGGGGGCGGGCTCGCCAAAACACACTCCTTGCGGCACACCCCTGTGACGCTTGGACTCCGCACAGTTTTGGCAAGCCCGCGCCAGCGGTGCCCCCACAACACGGAAATCGCTATGTCCCATGCGTTGAGAAAGCTCTTACAGGAAGGCAACAGCCCTAAACCCCCGGTGCTGACGCCCCACGTCGGTGTGCTCACCCTGCACTTTCAGCTCTATGGCTGTGACGACCTGAAAGCCAAGCGCAAGGCCTTCACGGCCCTGAGAGCCATCTGGGGCAAGGAACCCGATCTGGCCGTCGCGGAAACCGCCGATCAGGACGCCCTCGACTGCGCCACCTGGACCATTGCCGCGCTGGGCACCTCGGCCCGGCAAATCAACGAACGCCTGGATCTGGTGGAGAAAGCCATTCAGGGTCGGGTGGACGCGGCCATTCTGGAGGTTCACCGGGAAATTCTCTGACCGGTTCGACCTGTCCGACGTTGTGTAGCGTCGACGACAGTCACACCGTATACTACGCTCCCTCAGGGACGGCAGCGCCTGCCAGATGCGGGCCAACAGATTGCCATGTGCCGGAGCCACTTCCGGCCCTGTCCGTCGGGCTCCGGAACCGGCCCACGGATGACCACTGATGGTGTGTGGTGCCTATGACCGGAAAGAAAAAATCCGCCCAGGCGTCGATCGAGGCGATGTACCGTGTATTTACCGTGCCAGAAGCGCCGGAATCCACGCTGAGCCGGATCGACCAGGACATCTCGCGAAATCTTGCCGGTTTCCTGCAGGAGCACATCGTCGCGGTGGAGCGGGATCTGTCGGAGGTCGAAAAAGACTTCTCCGACTACAACATCCCGGAAAAACCGGTGTTCGTGTCCGAGCAAACCCAGTTTTTGCTGGACAAGCTGGTGGCCAATTCCGTACACACCGCCTCGCCCTCGTTCGTGGGCCATATGACCTCGGCACTGCCCTACTTCATGCTGCCGCTGTCCAAGATCATGATTGCCCTGAACCAGAATCTGGTGAAGACCGAAACCTCCAAGGCCTTCACCCCGATGGAGCGGCAGGTTCTGGGCATGATCCATCGCCTGGTCTACGAGCAGGATGGGTCGTTCTACCGCAAATGGATGCACGACCCCCGCCATACCCTCGGGGTCATGTGCTCCGGCGGCACCATCGCCAATCTGACCGCGCTCTGGGTCGCCCGCAACCGAGCATTCCCGGCCGAAGGCAGCTTCCGTGGTTTGCACCAGGAAGGCCTGTTCCGGGCACTGAGGTACTACGGCTACGAGGGCGCCGCGATTCTGGTGTCACGCCGTGGCCACTATTCTCTGCGCAAGGCGGCCGACGTGCTTGGCCTGGGCCGGGACGCTCTGATTGCCGTCGACACCGATGACGACAACCGCATCCAGACCGACGCGCTCCGGGACAAATGCCTGGAGCTGCAGAAACAGAAAATCAAGGTGATGGCGATCTGCGGTGTCGCCGGCACCACCGAAACCGGCAACGTCGATCCGCTGGACGCGGTCGCCGACATTGCCCGGGAATTTGGCGCGCATTTCCACGTGGATGCGGCCTGGGGTGGCCCCACCCTGTTCTCTCGCACCTACAAACCATTGATGCGGGGCATCGAGAAGGCCGATTCGGTCACCTTTGACGCCCACAAACAGCTGTATGTGCCAATGGGTGCCGGCCTGGTGGTGTTCAAAGACCCGAGTCTGGCGTCGGCGGTCGAGCATCACGCCCAATACATCATCCGCAAAGGCTCCCGCGACCTGGGCAGTACCACGCTGGAGGGTTCACGACCGGGCATGTCGATGCTGATCCACTCCGGCCTGAAGATCCTCGGTCGGGAGGGTTACGAAATCCTGATCGATCAGGGCATCGAGAAAGCCCGGATGTTCGCGGATATGATCCATGCCGAGCCGGATTTCGAGGTAATCACCAAGCCGGAACTGAATATCCTGACCTACCGGTACTGCCCGGAGGACGTCCAACGGGCGCTGGCGGTGGCGGATGAGCAGCAGGCGGAGAAGCTGAACACCTGCCTGAACCGGATCACCAAGTTCATCCAGAAAACCCAGCGTGAGCGGGGCAAGGCGTTTGTTTCCCGCACCCGGCTGGAACCGCGCCGGTATTTTCAGTTCCCGTGCATCGTGTTCCGGGTGGTGCTGGCCAATCCGCTGACCACGCGAGAGATTCTGGCGGACATTCTCAAGGAACAGCGGGCGCTGTCGAAGGAAGACGGCATCTCGGA
>JBPEXU010000404.1:0-24024 GCA_052031225.1 Marinobacter sp.
CCGGAGATCCGGGCGTTCTTCGGCCTCGTCCGCGTCACCGTCGCCGGGCGCCGCGTCCGGGGACTCAGCGCCGTCGGCGGCCAGCAGGTGTTCGCGGATGTCGATCAACCGTGCCACCAGAGCGCGCTGATCGTGCCAGCGCTGCTCCAGGGCATCGGCTTCGGCGGTCAGGCGCTCAATGTCGGCCGCCAGGGTCTGCCGCCGGTCGTCATCGACGCCCTGGCCCAGGGTCTGCTCCCGGGCCATCAGTTCCTGTTCCATGGCCAGCTGGTGCAACTCACTGCGGACGTGGCTGAGCCGGCGCGGCGGTGTGCTCAGATTCAGACTGACCCGGGCACAGGCGGTATCGAGGACGTCGATGGCCTTGTCCGGCAGCTGCCGGCCGGCCAGGTAGCGGGCCGACAGTTCGGCGGCCGCCCGCAGGGCACTGTCGGCAATCAAGACCTGGTGGGCTTGCTCATACACCGGACGCAAACCGCGCAGAATGTGCACCGCTTGCGCCGGTGTCGGTTCGTCCAGCGCCACCGGCTGGAACCGCCGGCTCAGGGCCGGGTCTTTCTCGAAGTATTTCTTGTATTCGCGCCAGGTGGTGGCGGCGATGGTGCGCAGCTCGCCACGGGCCAACGCCGGTTTCAGCAGGTTGGCGGCGTCCGAGCCGCCCTCGCTGTTGCCGGCACCGATCAGGGTGTGGGCCTCATCGATAAACAGAATGATCGGCGTCGGCGCGCCTTTGACCGCTTCAATCACGCCCTTGAGGCGCTTCTCAAACTCGCCCTTGACCGAGGCGCCCGCCTGCAGGGCGCCCATGTCCAGCGTCCAGAGCTGCACCTTCTGAAGGCGTTCGGGCACGTCCCCGCGCACGATGCGCAGCGCCAAGCCTTCCACCACCGCGCTCTTACCCACACCGGCGTCACCGACCACAATGGGATTGTTTTTCCGGCGCCGGCACAGGATGTCGATCATCTGATCGATCTCGGCGTCACGGCAGACCACCGGGTCCAGCTTCTGCGCCCGGGCCAGTTCGGTGAAATCGGTGGCGTAGCGCCGCAGCGGGTCCAGATCGGTGTCGGCGACCGGCTTCGGTCCGCCCTCGGTGGTCGTCGCGGGCTGTTCCGCCGAGCCCTCGGTCAGGCGATCGAAGTGCTTGCGCAGGGCTTCCCGGTTGATCTCGCTCAACGCCTGGCTGACCCGGGGCATCAGATAGCGGTCGGCGTGCAGCAGCAGCGCCAGAAACACCACACCGGAGCGCAGCTGGGTGTGTCCGAGTTCGGTCGAGGCCAGCAGCCAGGCGTCCTGCAGCAACTCAATCAGCAGCGGCGAGAACGACGGGTACGGCTCGGCGGTCTGCGGCTCCCCCACCAGGCTGTCGCCCACCAGGGGCTGCAGTTCCTGATGGTTGATGCCGCTGTGCTCAAGAATCTGGCGCACGTCGGAAAACGGCGTCTCCAGCAGCTTGAACAACAGGTGGGCGGGGGTGATCTCCGCGCCCTGGCGGCTGATACACAGCGCCGCAGACGCTTCCATGCCTTGGCGGCAGAGGTCGTTAAGGCGCCCGATCAGCGCCGGCAGTTCTACCCGAATCACAGTGATATCCTTATTTCGGCAGTTGTTCCAGAACGCTGAGCACATCCCTGATGCGTTCGTTCAGCGCGATGTTGTACAGGCTGTACACCCCGGCCATGGCGGCCACGAACAACCCGGCGATGCCCCACAGCGGCAACCCGCTGCGCAGCCGGTTCCGGGCCGGGGTGACGTTGGCCCGGGCGTCCGCCAGCGGGCGCGGGGTGTCGTCCTCCCGCAGGGCGCGCAGCTGTTCGTACAGGCCACGGACGATCTGTTCGTACTCGTCCCGGCCGTTGTTCATAACCTTGTAGCGGCCCTCGAACCCCAGGCACAGGCACAGGTAGATGAACGCCAGCATGTCCCGGTAGCGCGCCGGCTCCTGCTCCATCCGTGCCAGAATGGCGAAGACTTTTTCACCACCCCAGGTCTCGTTGTGAAACCGCGACAGCAGCGAGTGCTGAGACCAGACGCTGTGGGCGCCCCAGTCGGTGCCCAGCACCGCTTCGTCGATAAAGGCGCACAGTACATAGCGATAGGCCACCACCGTGGGCCGCTCGTAGCCCTGCTCGATCAATTCCCGATCGATGGCGGCGACGTCATCGACCACCCGGTTGTACAGGGTTTCGACATCGGCAAAATCCACCAGCCGACGCACCCGGATCACCAGCCCGAGCAGGGGCGTGGCGGCGTCAATCAGGCGGTTGTGCTCGAGGCCACGGAGTTCAAAGCGGTCGTTGCGGAACGGGCGGGGGCCGCCGCTGCTGGCCGGATTGTCCCGGTCGGCGAAGACCAGATCTGCAAAGGCACTGTCCGACGCCCTGTCGTTGCCGGGTAAATCCATTACCGGTGCGCTTGCCATGGTTTAGCTCCTGATTGCCCAGAATTGCATTTCCAGACCGGGGAAACTGCCGGCCACGTGGAAGGCGAATCCGCTTGCGTTGTCGAGCATCTGCCAGGCCTGGCTCTGATCGTCCAGGCGGAAGTACACGAAGCCGGCGTGATACGGCAGCTGGCGCGGTGCCACCGGCAACGCCGACAACGGAATCCCGGGTAGCTGCAGGCTGATCAGATCGCGGATCTTCTCGACCGAGGCAACCTTGCACTGCTGCACGAATTGCTTGCGCAGGTCGTCCAGCGGCAGGTCGGCTTTCACCGCCAGGATGAATTCGGCATCCTGGACCAGCTGAGCGTCCTGCAGCGGCGCCACCGTGAGGCCGTACTGGCGCTGCTGAAGCTGGATCGCCAGCGCCCGCGGCTCCAGAACGGTGCTCAGGGACTGGCGCAGCACCTGCATCAGCGGGGTAAAACAGGCCTCGGGCAGGTCGTGATCGTAGGCGGTCTGCTCCCGTGGCAGGCGGTTTTCGTCGGTAAAGGTCACCAGTTCGCCGCACAGCGCCAGCAACGCTTCGTACAGGCGCTCCGGATGCAGTTGGCGCAGGCGGGCCAGGTGCTGGAAGCGCGGATGGGCGCGGTTGAGCATCTGTAGCAGCATGAAGTCGGACACATCGGCGACGCCGCCCTGACCGGGCGCGCCAACCCGTTCGGCGATGTTCCGTGCACGTTCCCGCATCAGCCCGGCCATTTCCCCGACAAACCGTTGCAAACGGGGGGCGGCGCGCACGCTCAGCATGGTCGGCAGGAAGTTCGGATCCATCACCAGGCTGCCATCCGGTCGCTTCTCCAGAATGCGACCGATGGCCAGGGCCGCGTACGCGCTGCGATCCTCCCGTTCGAGCATCAGTCGGGGCGCCACCCGGGCGACGTCGATGCTGTGGGCGTCGCCATCGATCGAATGCAGATCGCGGACTTCCAGGGACTCGGCCCGGAAGCGCCCGGCCACCGGAGTGTCCGGCCATTCCACTTCCGCCAGGCTGTCGCTGCCCAAGGGCAGCGCCAGGTACACCACCTGGTTGGCCACCGAGGCGTCGGTGATTTCCAGCGGTTCGGGCATGATGTCGTCCTGGGGCAGATTGAACCCGGTACCGTCGGGGAACAGTCCCGCCGCCCGGACCAGACCGATCCGACCAAAACTCAGGTATTCGGCATTCAGCTCCAGCTCGCTGAAGCCGTAGAGATAGTCGGATACCGCCAGCGTCCGCTGGTGGAGCTGATGTTCCAGATAACGCTGTTGTTGCTGGAAGTGCTGGGGCTTGATAAACAGCCCATCACTCCAGACCACTCGATTGGTCAGGCTCATCAGGTGTCGTCCGAATGCTTGAGTTGTACTTCCCGTTCCCGCAGGTTGACCAGCAGGTTGTAGCGGCCACCGATGGGATCGACCTTCACCACTTTCTTCCACTGCGACAGGTTCGGATAGGCGTAGAAGGCGATGACCCCGATGAAGCGCGTGTCCTCACTGATCTCGAACGGCTCGATGTACTTGAACTGCCCGGGCACCAGGGAGTAATCGCTGTGGTCGACGTAGTTCTGGCCCAGGGCGTCTTCCAGATTGGTCAGCAGCTGATCGAAATCGCCGGCCAGCAGCAACGAGCTGTCGCGCATTTCGATGATCTGGAACGCGATCGGGGTCGGCGCCAGGGATTCGTTCGGGTTGACGTCCGGTTCGGCGACCATGGTCAGCCCGACCCGGCTGGGCAGATCCTCGGCGTAGCCAACCGGAATGTCCGGGTCCCAGAGTACTTTGGCGGTCTTGGTGACCGCGTTGTAGGGGGTGCTGCAGCCGGCAAGCACCAGCGCGATGGCCAGCAAACTCCATTTGCAATGCTTCACAACAGGTTCTCCCTCTGTAGTTGGCGCAGGTGTTGGTCGTAAGCCTGATCGAACACCTCCTGGAACAGGCGCTCGAATCCCTGCTGACGACTGGATTTCAGTTCGGTGTAGTAGTGGCAATACATATCCCAGGCCCAGCGGCCTTCGTCTTCGTGTTCCTGCAAGCCCCGGCGATAGCCGTGAAAGCGCCGCAGCAGGGCTTCCGGCGAGAATGCGTGCAGGATGGCGGCCAGCCCTTCCCGGATCGCTTCGCGGGTGGCCTGCTGGTGATGGTTGAGGCTGTCCAGGCTTTCCCGCACCGCCGCCGGGGCCGACAGATGGACCGGACTGCGCTGGCTGGCAAACAGGGTCTGCACCGTGTCCTGATAGTCCTGGCCCAGGCGCAGCGGGTTGTCCTCAATCGGCTGAAGCCGGGTGCGTAACGCCTGGTGCCGGGAATCCTCGCCCTGATGCAGCGCCAGCAGGCCCTCAATCGTGGCCTTCAGGGTCTGCCCGGCTTCTTCCAGAAACAGCCGCATGTCGTCGCTGTCCTGGAACGCCAGCTCCGCCGCCAGCCCCCGCAGCAGCGGAGCACCGCTGATGTGTTGGCGGCTGGCGTCGGACCGGGGCTGGTCCGTTTGTGGGGTGGTATCCGACATCCTGTCGTTCTCCGTGGTTGTGGATTTCCGGTGCCGGGGCAGCCCCATGGCACCATCCCGGTTCTCGCGGTAGTCACCGGAGACGTCGGTGTCGCGGGCAAACCAGGCCGACTCACTGGCCAGCAGTTCCGCCTCTGCGCTGTCTTCGGCGGCTGCATCCGCACGCCGCTGCCATTGCGCCAGGGGATCGTCACTGACCGGCGTCGGTCCGGCCCGATCGAGCGCCTGCACCGGCTCGTCGGTGGCCGGCTCAGGCCCGGCACTGGCCGCCCGCAGCGGGGTCTCGGGCTCGTCTCCCAGCCAGGCGGCGGGCTCCTGCTCCACTCCGGGCAGCCCGGGCGTCGGTTGGTCGGTATCAACGGCCAGGTCGACCCGGAGCTGATACACACCGATGCTGACCTGATCACCGTGCTTCAGGCGGGCGCGCCGGCCCCGACCAATCGGCTGGCTTGCGCCGTTGATGAAGGTTCGGCCGCTGCGGTCGATCAGGCAGAAATCGCCGTCGGCAAAGCGGATTTCGGCATGTCCCGGCACCACCCCGGTGCGGTGCGCCGATAGCCGCCAGGTGTCGCTGGCCGCGGAACCAACCGAGCCACCCCGCCGGTCAAAGCGCTGACTTCGGGCCACTCCGGCACCCACCGCCGACGGGTTCGTCACTGTGAACTGCAGTGAAGGGGCGTTGTCCTGCGTCATCGTGCACTTCCCTGTTACTGAATATTGCACCGGCACTAGCGCCGGATCTGAATGCGCACCGCCGGCCTGGACTTGGCTTTGTCCGGGGTGACGAACGAGTTCCAGCCCAGACACACGTCCGCGCCTAACTGCATGGGCCGGATGTCCTTCGGCCGCATCTGGAGTTCCAGGTCGTATGCCAACTGCTCGCGGGTGGCGAACTCCACCAATTTCACCAGGCGCGGGTACTCGCGGCCATTGGGCAGGAAATCCGCAAACCGTTGCCGGCTCAGGTTGCGCAGGCGCAGCACGAATTTGCCACTGCGGTCCCGCACCCGGGCACCGATCAGGGTGTCGTGTCCAAGCTGCGCATTGGCTCCGCCGAGCCGGGTCTGCTGGTCCTGGGCAATATCGACCTTGCGCAATACCCACTGCTCGATGCTGACGTCGTCGAGGTCAAAACAGTGGGCGACCATGCCACACACCACCTCGGGCGAGCGGCTGCGCCCGGCCATCAGGCCGGCATACGCCAGCATCTTCGACCAGTTCACTGGCGTCGCGTCCCGCAGCCGGCGATCGCCCAGACCCACCAGGGCGAAAATCAGATCCGAAAAACCGTCGGTGGCACCGGGCTGAAAGCGGACGTAGTAGCGATACTTGCGCCAGGCCCGGTGAAACAGGGTCACCAGCCGGTGATTGAAAAAGTCCAGAAAGTGCCGGCGCACGCCCAGGTTCTGACCCGCCTCCCAGGCGAGGTCTTCCAGGTAGTAACCCGGCAGCGGCGACTGGGCGCCGTGCAGACCGAGAAAGCTGACTTCCAGCTGGTAGGGCGCGTGCTCGTGCTCAGGCGACAGCGCCGACACCACATCACTGCCCGGGAAACCCAGCCCGGCCGAGGCCGAGAACCGAATCCGCTCCTGTTGCGGCTGCTCGTCCGTGCCCCGCTCCAGATCGTCGCCGTGGTGCCGATGGATCAGATCCACCAGCTGGAAAAAACTGTACCGACGGGCATTGCCGAGAACGGGTTGCAGCCCGGCTACATCAGCGGTTGCTGACCTTGCTGTAACGTCCATGTGTACCGTTCCTGGTTGTCTGTGTTCACCACATCCAGTTGGTGAAACGCGTTAATACTCGCGTAAAGCGCAAAAAACTGGCTGAGAACCGTGCCAAACAGGTACAGGTCGCCTTCACTGGCAAAGCCCTGCTGGTCCAGTTTCAGCTCGGAACGCAGGCCGCGCACCGGCAGGCCGCGGACCATCCGGTCCACCGGCCGGGTTTCGATGCCGACGATGGCCGCCAGCCGCTGCTGGGACACCCGTTCCGCCTGCCGGTCGACCAGGGCCCGGAAGTCGTAGACCCGCAACACCGTGCGCAGGGCGTCGATATCGAGCAGCGACAGGTAGTTCAGCGACAGGTTGGAAATCAGGGTCCACAGCAGACTGCCATCCAGGGTCGGCCGGACGGTGGCGGTCGGCCGGGTGATGTTGCTGAAGGACGCAAACGCCGGCGTCGATTCGGTGGCCATACAGATCTCACCCACCGCCAGCTGCTGGGGCAACTGGCGATTGGTGCAGGTGAGCGTCAGCGACACCGCTTCCTGACGGTTGAGGCATTCGGATTCGTCGCCACGGACGAAGGCGATGTAATGGTCAAACCCGTCCCCGCGCACGCTCTCCCGCGCCCGCACCCGGTAATACAGCGCGGTGCGACCACGATCCCGCTCCACTTCGTGCTGAAAACTCTCGAACGGGGTGTAGATGCGCGGCTCGCCCCGCCCGGAGCGCCCTTCGAGCCAGCCTTCGACCTGCTCGATGCTGAACACCTCGTAGTGCTCCGGGCACCGGCTCGACGGCGAGATCCGGTACTCGGTCTGCCGACCGTTCAGGTCCACCGGCTCGCCCTCATGGCTGAACAGGTTGACCGCCGGGGTGCAGTAGAGCTGGAAATTCTCGGGCCGGATCTTGACCTCCGGCGGCAGGATGCGGCGGAAGTGAAACCGCAGCGACAGCTCGTCCGCCTGGACCGGGGGCAGACGCGTGTCCAGCCCGGTCACGTCGACGAACCGGAAGGCCTCGGGAAAACTCAGGTATTCCTGCAGTATCCGGTAGCCGGAGTAGGCATTCTTGGGGTACGGCAACAAGCCCTCGTCCGGGCGGAACCCGACCGGGGCCAACGCCGTTGCCGGCAGGCGGTAGACCGTGCCGTTCACACTCAGCTCGATCCGCTCCAGATAATGGTTCAGCCAGAGGTACAGGGTGTCACCGATGTGGCTTTCCCCACCCAGGTAGAAACGCAGCCGCTCCAGACCCAGAGCGTTCAGCGGCTGATCGGTGTGCAGCGCCAGATCGAGCGTCACCAGAGAGACTTCCCGGGAATGCTCGGCGTGGGCACCGGCGACGCTGATCGGGAAAACGTCCACCGGACGACAGGTGCGAAACCGGCACTGGGTCTGCCGGCTGGCGTCACCTAGCGGACGGCTCTTGATTTCGGTGTGACGCTCGACCCGCTGCCGTTCGCTGATGGCGTGCAGCTGAGGATCGAAACGCATGATGGTGCAGCTGGGCACCGGCCGCAGATAGTTCGGCCAGAGCATGTTCAGCAGCGAATGGGTCAGCTCCGGGAACTCGTCTTCGACTTTCTCGCGCAGTTTGCCGGTCAGGAAGGCAAAGCCCTCCAGCAACCGCTCCACGTCCGGGTCGGTACTTTGCTCCGACAGGAAACGGGTAAGCTGCGGATGCGCCTCCGCAAACTCCTTGCCCTGCAACCGCAGAAAGCTCAGCTCATCCCTGTAAAACCGATTCAGCTTCATGACAACTTTACCCTGCTGACCGTCTAAACCACCCGGTAGTACCGTTTATCGTCCAGGAGCAAATCAATGGTGGTCTTGTCGTCTTCGGCCCCGACCCGCAGATGCACCGTCACCTGGAATCGCAGCTGCAGGGGATCCGGCCCCGGCGGCAGGGCGACGACGTCGACACGCTTCACTCTGGGTTCAAACTTCTCGATACAGCGGCGGATGGCACTGCGAATCTGGATGCTCAGGTCGTGTGTCCCGAGCGTCGCATCGTTGAAATCCAGCAACCCCAGGTCCGGTGCGCAGGCGCTGTTGCCCGGATGGGCATTGAGCAGGCGCACCAGATGGCGCTTGATGGATTCCACCACATGACCCAGATCATCCATGGCCTGGCCGGCCGGCGCAGCCGCCTGTTCCAGTCGTTCGAACAGACTGCCGCGGCTGGCCGGGGCCCGGTCGGAATGGCTGCCACCAAACACCGGATCAATCCTTGTCCAGGCGGCCTACCAGTGACAGCTCAAAGTTGGCGCCCATGTACTTGAAGTGCGGACGCACTGCCAGGGACACCTGATACCAGCCCGGATCGCCTTCCACATCGGATACGGTGATCTTGGCGGCACGCAGCGGGCGCCGGCTGCGGACTTCCGCCGGCGGATTCTCCTGATCGGCCACGTACTGGCGAATCCAGGTGTTCAGCTCGCGCTCCAGATCCTGGCGCTCCTTCCAGGAGCCGATCTGCTCGCGCTGCAGTACCTTGATGTAGTGCGCCAGACGATTGACGATCATCATGTACGGCAGCTGGGTGCCCAGCTTGTAGTTGGTTTCCGCTTCCTTGCCTTCTTTGGTGTTCGGGAACTGCTTGGGCTTCTGCACCGAGTTGGCCGAGAAAAACGCCGCATTGTCGCTGCCCTTGCGCATGGTCAGGGCAATAAAGCCTTCATCCGCCATCTCGTATTCGCGCCGGTCAGTAATCAGCACCTCGGTGGGAATCTTGGCTTCAAGCTGACCGAACGACTCGAACAGGTGGACCGGCAGGTCTTCCACCGCGCCGCCACTTTGCGGGCCGATGATGTTCGGACACCAGCGGTACTTGGCAAAGCTTTCCGTCATCCGGGTCGCCAGCAGGTACGCGGTGTTGCCCCACAGGTAATGCTCGTGGTCGGCGGACACGTCTTCCTTGTAGTTAAAGCTGCGGACCGGGTTTTCGGTCGGATCATAGGGGACCCGGAGCAGGAAGCGGGGTGCCGTCAGACCAAGATAACGGGCGTCTTCGGATTCCCGCAGGGAGCGCCACTTGGCGTACTTCGGGCCCTCAAACACCGCCTTGAGTTCCTTGATCGCGGGCAGTTCCTGATAGCTGTCGACGCCGAAGAACGACGGCGCCACCGAAGACAGGAACGGCGCGTGCGCCATGGCGCCGACGGAAGCGACGTACTGCAGCAGTTTCATGTCGGGTGTGGACGGGGTAAAGGCGTAGTTGCCAATCACCGCGCCAACCGGCTCACCACCGAACTGGCCGTATTCGGTGGAATAAATGTGCTTGTAGAAACCGGTTTGGGTGACATCCGGCGCGAATTCAAAGTCTTCCAGCAGCTCGGTCTTGGTGGCGTGCAGAATATTGACCTTGATGTTTTCCCGGAAGTCGGTGCGATCGACCATCAGCTTCAGCCCGCGCCAGGACGATTCCAGCTCCTGGAGCTTGGGCGCGTGCAGGATTTCGTCCATCTGGGCGCTGATCTTGCGATCCAGCTCCACCACCATCTGGTCCACCAGCGCCTTGTTGACCGGCTGGCCCTTTTCGTCGCTTTTCAGCAGGTTGGCGATGAACGTCGCAACCCCTTTGCGGGCCACGTCGTAACCTTCGTCGGCCGGCGCCATGCGGCTGTTGGCCATGACCTGATCGAGGAGCGACCCCTCGGCAACGGATTCGGAGGCAGCAGAATGCTGCGCAGCAGTATCAGACATACCACATCCCTTCAGTACGTGATTGATCTTCGGTGTTGGTCACCGCCGTCCGGCGGCGGAACGATTAGTCGCCGTCGGTGGCCAGTTCCAGTTCGGCCAGCAGCTTTTCCCGGGCGTCGTCGTTGTCCAGCAGTTCCTGCAACTTGGCGCGGAAGGCCGGCACATTGCCAAGCGGCCCCTTCAGGGCAACCAGGGCTTCGCGCAGCTCGATCAGCTTCTTCAGCTCCGGCACCTGACGGGCAATGCTGTCGGGGGAAAAATCGTCCAGAGACTGGAATTCCAGGTTCACCGGCAGTTCGTCGGCGCCTTCTTCCAGCTTGTTGGTCACGGTGGTAGACAAGGTCAGGCCGGCTTCCTTCATGACCGAACGGAAATTGTTCTTGTCGACGGAAATGGCCTTACGGTCTTCGATGGGGGTTTCTTCAGCGTGTCCCTTGAAATCGCCAACCACGAACATCTTCAGCGGCAGTTCGGTTTCTGCCTGCTGATCTCCGGTGGCGGGGACATACTTGATGTTGATGCGCTCTTTAGGCGCGACGGAACCGTCTTTAGACGACATGATGGCGTGCTCCCTGTGCAAATCATTTGCAGTCATTCAATCCCTGGTGCCTGCCCTCCTGGCAAGCAACGCCGCAAACTCTACACCGGCGATTTGCCATTCTCAAGCAAAAAGTCGCCAACGCTGCCTCGAAATGTGCGCCCGGGCAAACTTTTGCCAAAGTCACCAGGGTCTGGCGCCGGGACCGGCCCGCCCGGACGGTTCAGTCAATGACGCCGATCGCGGCGCTGGCTATACTCCTGCCATCCACTTCGGGAGCTAACGAACGATACCAAGGAGACGCACAATGAGTGACCTGAAAACCCGATTCGACGAAGCCGTCAACTACATCCAGACCGCCGAAGGCGATTTCAAGCCCTCCAACGAACTCAAACTGGAGTTTTACGCCCTGTTCAAGCAGGCGACCGAGGGCGACGTCTCCGGCAAGCGCCCGGGGATGATGGATTTCGTTGGCCGCGCCAAATACGACGCCTGGGAAAAGCTCAAAGGCATGTCCAAAGACGACGCCATGCAGCAGTACATCGACAAGCTCGAATCGCTCAAGTAACCGCACGGCCTGCAGAGCCGGGGCGGCAACGCCCGGGCTCTGCGACGAATTATTTTGCGGCGGTCAACGGATTGTCATAAGATGCGCGCACGATAACAACAACAAGTTCTTACGGAAGAGTTACCCATGAGCTTTACCCAGGCACTGGAGCAATCCCAGCCCGGCCTCGTTCGTCGTGTTACCGACGCCATCCAGACCCAGCAACTGAACCAACGGGCCGAGCAGACCTACCTGCATTGGATCAACCGCTTTGTGCTGTTTCATGATCTAAAAGACCCGGACACGTTGGAGCTCGAAGACCAACAGCGGTTTCTGAGCTACCTCAGTGAGCGGATGCGGGTGTCCCGGGCGCGCCTGAACCAGGCCAGACAGGCCCTGAGCTTCTTCTACGAGCAGGTTTTGGGCAAGACCGATCCGGAAAAGGCCATTGCCGCGGCCTGACCGGCGCGGTCAGCGCTCGGTCAGATTGGTGTTGAGGGTATCGTAGGTGCGGTTTTCCGGTGGCCGGATCAGGTAATTGTTGCTGTGCACCTGTCCCGGTATCACTTTGGGGTTGCTGAAGCGGATCTCCACCGGGATCTCCGAGCGCCCCAGGTCGGTCCGCTCATCTCTCGGCTGCAACGCCAGCGGGTCGAGGTAAAAATCGTCATCGGTTCTCGGTTTCACCGGCACGCCCGCCGCGGGTGCCGCCAGCCCGCCTTCGATCACCGTTTCTGCCAGACTCTGCTCATCAATCGAACGCAGGGAAATGCTGTCGAGCGTGGAACGCTCGCGATACTCAAACGCTTGATCAACGGCGGGACTCTGCGCCAGAGCGGCTGCGGAGATCACACTTCCCGCCAACCCGGACGCGATGCCCCATGCGCGTACAGCCCTTATGCTCGGCCACGTCCATCTGCCTCGAACGTTCGGAAATCCTACGACTTTTTCCATGACAACAACCCTGAGTGCTTCGTCTGCACGCTAGAAGGTGACAATTTCTGGTCATTTTATAGGCAAACACGAAAGCGTGCGCCGCCATTAGACGCTTTTGTGACGCTTTTCACTGTCTCGAGGCGTTACGCCCTCAAACCATCGCCTTCGGTAACAATTTGATGCAGATTAACCCCGTGTCTCAGTTGCTTACCCGTATTTTCCGTCTAAACTCCGGTTTAATCAGCAAATTCTCTTGCCCGTTTAACGGAGCTGCTTGACTCTCCGACGGTTTCGGACAAGTTGTTGTCGCAAAGCAATCAATGACACTCGCAATTTCACCCTGAAGCGCCGGAACACCGAGGCCAGGACATGCCCCACTTTTACGGTTCAACCACGCGCAGACCCGCTGCCCGCCTCCTACTGCTGGGTGCCGCGACACTGAGCGTTCTGGTTGACTCCACCGCGGTCGGCGCCGCCGCCAACGACGACGCTCTGTGGGATCTCCCCCTGGAGGAGCTGGGCCAGATCAGAGTGGTCTCAATCGCCTCGGGCACCTCAACACCGCTGGACAAGGCTGCGGCAATTACCTCGGTCATCAGCGCCGAAGACATCGCGGCAATCGGCGCAACGGATCTGGACCAGGTGCTCGAAACCGTCCCGGGGCTGCACGTGAACCATTCCGACCAAGGTTTCACTCCCAAATATGTGTTTCGGGGCATCACCTCAAGCTTTAACCCGCAGGCGCTGTTGCTGATCAATGGCGTACCCGCCACCTCGGCCATGTTCGGGAATCAAGGGAATATCTGGGGGGGAATGCCTGTCAAGGCGATCCGACGAATCGAAGTCATTCGCGGCCCGGGCTCGGCACTGTATGGTGCCGACGCCTACGCCGGGGTCATCAACATCATTACCAAGAATGCACAGGACGTCGATGGTGTGGTGGCTGGCGTCCGAACCGGCAGTTTCGATACCCAAGGTGCCTGGGTGGAAGCCGGCACCCACTGGCACGACACAGGCGTGAGCCTCATTCTGGAGCACCAGAGTACCGATGGCTGGCGCAGAACCATCGACCGGGATGCCCAGACCAATGCCGATGAAATCTTCAACACCTCAGCCTCTCTGGCGCCCGGCCCGGTAAACACGTCCGCAGACCAACTCGACGCCAGGCTGGAACTCAATGGCGCACGCTGGAAACTCCGGGCCGGTGTGCAGGATCGCAGGAACGTGGGTACTGGGCCCGGCCTGGCCCAGGCACTTGATCCCGAAGGGCGCTACAAGTCCCAGCGGATCAATGTCGATTACAGCTACCAGTGGCTGAAAATCGTAGATGGTCTGGACATCGAATCCCGCGTTAGCTATTTCCACTTCACTCAGGAGCCGGAAAACGACATTTTCCTGTTCCCACCAGGCGCTTTTGGTGGCGCCTTCCCGGACGGCTTTTTGGGCAGTCCCGGTTACAAAGAACAGCAGATCCGGTTGGATCTGAGTTCCATATACAGCGCGATTGACAATCACCGTATTCTCTCGGGCATCGGCGCCTTCTGGGCCGATCTTTATGAGGTCACAGAGCGTAAAAACTTCAATACCGATTTCAGCCCGAAGGGCGAGGTTGTCGATGTTTCGGACGACCCCAATCAGGTCTGGATGCCGGAAGAGGACCGGAAGAACTACTACGCGTTCGTCCAGGACGAGTGGCAATTTGCCCAGAACTGGCAACTGGTGAGCGGCTTGCGCTACGACTATTACGCCGACTTCGGTGGAACCGTCAATCCCCGCGCTGCCCTTATCTGGGCCACCACGAATAATCTGACCACCAAGCTTCTGTATGGCCGGGCGTTTCGCGCCCCGTCCCTGAACGAGTTGTATGTCGCCAACAATCCCATCAATGTCGGCAATGACAACCTCGATCCGGAAACCATCGATACCTTCGAACTGGCGCTCGCCTACCAGCCCAATTCCCGCCTGTTTTATGGCGTTAATGTCTTCTATTACGAAATCGATGATCTGATCAGTGCCCAACCGAGCCCTGGCTTGGCTGCCAATCAGTATCAGAACTCGGGTAAGCGCAAGGGACACGGAGGCGAACTGGAGGCGAGCTATCAGCTACACGACAACCTGAAACTGGCCGCAAACTATGCCTACCAGACGGCTGAAGACCAGGAGAGCAGCGAATCGGTCGGCCAGGCCCCGAACCACCAGGCTTATGCCCGGATCGAGTGGCGCGTGGCTTCACCATGGAAACTGACCACGCAGGTGAACTGGGTTGGTGAACAAAAACGGGGGCCTTCCGATCCTAGGGCACCTGTGGATGATTACACCACCGTGGACATCACCGCTCGCACAAATGGCCTCTGGCGCGGTTTCGATCTCGCAGTATCAGTCAGAAACGCCTTCAACGCCGACGTCCGGGATCCAAGCCCCTACTCAGAACCATCACCGGCCATTCCCGGCGACTTCCCCATGCCAGGGCGCTTTGCCTACATCGAAGCGCAATATCAGTTCTGATCTCCCCATGCCCGCTTTGCCGGGCCATGGTACACGACGTTGCTACAGCGCACAGGGAAAAAGCTCCCCTCCGGCCGGTCTCGAGCGTCCTGGTAGCACGGGGCCATCCCCGTCACAAATCCTGGGCTGAGGAACAGCTGGTACTCCTGGCAGGTCAGCCCTACGTCGGCGGCCAGGCCTGCATGCACCGCCGCGACGTTCATGGAGTAGCCGTATTTTTCATTCAGATAACGGTGCACATCGAGCGCAATCTGAAGGTGACGACCACCATCAAGGCCAAACTCCTTGGCTTTCGCCAGCATGTAGGGAATGCGCTCGTCGGTGCTGGCCAGTGGGCGACCGTAACCGTATAGGGTTCGGCCCGCCGACTTTTCCTTCTGAACGAAGTCACTCAACGTGCCACCGTTATCCAGATAGTCCGCCGCGCGATAAAAGAAATCGAGGGCACGAACTTCCGGTCGACGGCCGTAGATCGACGCTTCTGAAATGCTCAGGCCCGCCATCAGCGACAAAGAAGCGGTGCTGCGCACTGTCCCCGCCAGAGCCGCTACGTGGTTGGGCCAGATTGAGGCATCAGGATAGCTGCTGGAGATCCAGTAAGCGTTGAATAGTTTGGCAACGTTTTCACCCGGATCACGCCCCAGGATGGCGTACAGATAAAGGTGTATCCATTGGTAATCACCGAGTTCCTTGTGCAGATCCTTGCCATGCACCACCACCCGCTCGGAAAGAAACGCTTTCCCTTTACGGGTTACCCAGCGCTTCTCCGTCTCCAGCAACCGCTTATGACTCATTTGCGTACGCCCTCCCGACCGTCGTCGCCGCCAGTGGCGTCCTCGTCAAGCTCTATCGCGGGACCGTAATACGGAAACTTTTTCCACCCCATGCGTTTTTGCTCCAAGGCATGCACCGCTGCCCCGGGCAACCGGAGCAACAGATACAGCATACTGCCCTGATCTTCGTCCATGCCAAGATCAACCATCGCAGCCGCTGCCAGGCCGCTCATGGCCAGAGGGTATCCGACATGCCGTTCCAGCACTTCCCGATTGTCGTGCAGCCAAGCCAGCGCGCCATTCGCAGGGGCCAGTTCTTTCAGATATGTCAGCGATTGCAGAATCGGCGTCGGCGTACCGTCTCCATTGGGATCGAATCCAGGTGCGTGTTCAATCGGCAACCAGATGTCGGCACGTTCGTCGTCGTTCGGATTCGACAGCCGATCACACCATGCCTGGAAATTGAACCGGCACTCCGCCCAAAGCCTGATACAAATCGCGACCTCCTGTGCTCCACCGTATTGGCCGCTGCCAACCGCCAGAGCGGTCATAAGCGCGGAGCCGTGATTGGTACCGGCAACACCGGCATTCATGGCAGCGCGGACGCTGGCCTCCCGTGGGCCAGGGTTCGCCAATACCATAGCCAGTTTTTCCAGCAACAGGGTTTCGGATTTTTCCGGTCGCTCACCCCTGAACAACAGCAGCAGATAGTCGAACCAGCCCGCGTTGGGAACCACGTCGCCAAAGACATCGTAACCCCGGCAATAACAGGCCCTGGCCGCAAACGGGTTATCGGGTTCCGGCTCTTCCAGCCAGATCTCGGAATGATACTGATACTCCTGTGTCATGCTGCCCCCGCTATTCCGTTTCGTTCAGTACTTTCAACCTGGCGCTCATCGGTGGCACCTCATTGCCGTCCACCAGGACGTCGAGCAGGCACGGCCCGGGGCGCGCCAGGATCGACGCCAAATCCAGTTCGATGAGTTGTTCCATGGTGTGAATCCGGTACGACTCCACCCCCAGCGCCGCCGCCAGGTGAGCATAATTAACCTTGGGAAGCTCGTTGGCGATGGATTCCGCCCGGTTCAAGGTCTGGCCATGACGGACCATACCCAGAGAAGCGTCGTTCAGCACCACCATCAGCAGATTGCGGTTTTCCTGGGCCGCGGTGGTCAGTTCCTGCCCCGACATCAGATAGGCTCCGTCGCCGGTCACGCACAACACCGGTTCCGGATCCGCCGCCATTGCCATACCCACGGACGCCCCGATTGCCCAGCCCATGGGGGCAAACCCTATCCCGATATGAAATCGGTTTTTATGGGGTAAGGCGTTCCCGGGCCGGCCGATGCTCCAGAGATGAATTCCCCACAAGAAACTGTTGCCACTGTCGAACACTGCCCGGGTCGAATCCGGGCAGACTCTGTTCAAATGCGCGATCAGCGCCTGCGGTTTGACCGGTCCCGAGGTATTGCCGCCATCCTCCCGGAAGCGCGCATCGACGACCGCCGAGACACCGCCGCAGTCCGGCCACCTCAGGGCTGCCTGCTCGGACGCGCCCCCTTTGGGCAAGAGCGCTTCGACAACCGTTCGGGGCTCGCCGAGGACCGCAATCCGAGCCATGGTTGCCCGCGCCAGGTGTCCCGGATTGCTGGAAAGATGGATCAGACGCGACGACAGGAGCTCATCCGGACTCCAACCGCAGGTAGAAACCTCATCGAGCGCCGCTCCCACCAGAAGCACCCGTTTTGCGTGCTCAAACCTCAGCGCCTCATTCGCGCTCTGGTGGCCGGCAAAACCATACACACCCCGGTATTGCGGGTGAAAGCTGTTCACCAGCCCCTTGGCTCTAGGGGTGGTCACCAGATTCCAGCCCCGTGACTCCGCCAGGCGAACCCACAGGTCCACGGACTCCATAGCCCCTTCCCCCAGGACAACGGTCGCCTGATGCACGCCGGTGAGGTCATCGACCACCCTCCGGACAGAAACGGGATCCGGCAACACCGGGTTGGGGATGAAGGCACTGAAATTGAGTGTGTCCGCGATCTTTTCTCTGGGGTGGCGCATAACGTCCAGCGGTATCGACAGGTGCACCGGTCCTGGCTGAGGGCCGCAGGCATGACTGATCGCTTGCAACAGCTTCGGCTCCAACTGCTCCGGATGGGAGACCAGGGTGTTATAGCGGGTGCAACTGTTGAACATTTCCACCGTATTGATGCTGGTGCAGGACGATTCCTGTAAAGCACCCTGCCCAAACCGGTTCAGAGACGTTTGTGCGGTGATGACCAACATCGGTATGTTGTCAGCGAATGCCGTTGCCACGCCGGTCAGCAAATTGGTGGCGCCAGGGCCGGCAGTGGCACAACACACCCCAAGCCGTCCGGTCTCGCGGGCATAGCCATCCGCCATAAAGGCCGCACCGGTCTCGTGCCGGGCGGTAATGACGCGTATACCCCCCCGGCGCTCGCGCCGTGCGAGCGCATTATAAAAAGGCTCGATACTTCCGCCTGGCACTCCAAACACGAACGCCACTCCCAGGCGCTCGAGGTAACGCAAAATCAGATCACCGCATTCAGGCATGGCACATCCATCAGAGGGTAAGTGGTACAGACGGCAAGACGACTTCCTGTGTCTGCGCTATCAAGTCAAGGGGACCGGTCTGGCGATACCATAACCCTGGGCGTAGTCAAAGCCGATTTCCTTCAGGCGGTCTTTCACCTCGTCATTTTCGACAAATTCGGCAATGGTCTTTAACCCGGCGGCGTGAGCGATCCGGTTGCAGGCGTCGGCGATTCCCATATCAATGGGATCCTCCAGCAAGTTCCGGATAAAGCCACCATCCACCTTCAGGTAATCAATCGGTAAGGCCTTAAGGTAGGTAAAGGAGCTCATCCCGGTTCCAAAATCATCAAGCGCGAATTCGAACCCATCGTTACGTGCACGTTCCATGAATCCGATGGTGTCGTTCAGGTGGGCAATGGCCGACGTTTCTGTAATCTCGAAGCAAATACGGCTGGGCAGAATAGCGTATTCCTCAACTTTGCTGCGTATAAAGCTAAACAGCTCGCCATCACTCAGGGAGCCGCCGGACAAATTGATAAAAAAGGTACCGGAGGCCTCACGACCCATGCCTGTGCGGTCGAGATAAGCAAACGCAAGGTCAATGACTTTGCGGTCAATTCGGGGCATCAGCCCGAAACGCTCTGCCGCCGGAATGAAAGCACCGGGCGGAACAATGCTGTCGCCATCGGTCATGCGTACCAAGAATTCCGTGCGGAAACCATCGTCACCCGCCTCCTGCAGCGCAGCCATTTCCTGGTGATAGAGGACAAAATCGTTGGCTAGCAGGGCGGTTTGGAGGCGACTGGTCCAATGCATATCGCGCTGACGCTGCTGCATGTTGAGGTCGCTGGTTTCAAACACCTGAACATTGTCTCGGCCCCGGTCCTTGGCGGCATAGCACGCGAGATCGGCGTGGCTGAGCAGCTCTCTTGCCGTCTGATACCGGCCATCCATAATGACCATGCCAATACTGAGCGAGACAGCGAACGGCTTGTCTTCCCAGACAAACCGGTATTCACGCACTTCCTTGCACAGGTTTTCGGCAACCTTGCGAGCCCCCTCCGGATCGCAATTCCGAAGCAGCACCCCAAACTCATCGCCGCCCAATCGTGCCAGCGTATCCGTGGCTCTCAGCTTTACGCTCAGCAGCTTGGCAAGCTGCCGGAGCAGCTCATCACCGGCAACATGGCCGCAGGTATCATTGATGATTTTGAACTGGTCGAGATCAAGATAGAGCAGCACGTCGTCGCGAGCCGATTTGCGCGCGTCGTGCAGGGCCTGCACAAGCTGACGCTCGAATTCACGGCGATTGACCAGATCCGTCAGGCTGTCGTGATATGCCATGTGCGCCAGGGTCGACTCCGCCTGCTTCTTCGCCAACCGTACAGACACCTCCCGCATTTCCCGGCGAATCGCAGGAATCAGACGAGCCAGATTGTCTTTCATGATGTAGTCCTGGGCACCGGCCTTCATGGCATTCACGGCCACATCTTCACCGATCAGCCCAGAAACAATGATCACCGGCAATTCCGGCGCATACTGCCGTGCCAGTTCCAGGACCCGGAATGAGGTGAAGCCCGGAAGACTGTGATCCGTAATGATCAAATCCCACGTTTCCTGCATCAGCGCCGTTTCCATCGCGCTTTCGCTGTCAACCTTGCGGTAATCAGGCTCTACTCCGCCCTTTCTTAGCGCCCGCAGAAGGAGAAACGCATCGTCCTCAGAGTCTTCAACCAACAACAATCGAAGACGGTCATTCATGATTTTCTCCAACGCACCTTGTTAATAGGATCTGTTCGCGCCCACTGCGGGCACTTGATTGACGGTCAGCCAGTAGCGTGCGAGCAAAGACATCTGGTCACTGAACCTACTATAGTCAATATGCTTGGTCACAAAGCTGTTGGCGCCGAGCCTGTAAGCCTCGCGCAACTCCTGCGGTTCATCCGTAGAGGTCATCATCACCACTGGCAACCAGTCCGTTGTTGACGAGGCCCGGATCTGTCGCAACACCTCCAGGCCACCGATTTTTGGCAGTTTGATATCCAGCAGGACAATGCCCAGGGACTCCACCAGAGCTGAAGGCCCACTCTGTTCGGAGCCAAAAAGAAACTCCAGTGCCGCCTGGCCGTCTTCCTGAAGAATGATCTGGGTGTGGCTGCTGGCTTTCCTGAGCGCCCGTATGGTCAGGATCTGATCGTCGGGATTGTCTTCGACCAAGAGGATCGAGGCATCAAACTGTGCCATTCTTCTCAACCTTGTCGTTGGAGGATCGATTGCTGGAACGCCAGCCCTGCGGCTGAGGGAGCTCGACATAAAAGCAAGCACCTCCACCGACTGTTGAGTCGGCGTATACCCGCCCGTGATGACGTCTGACCACCCGGTCAACCGTCGCCAGCCCCAGCCCTGTTCCGGCAAATTCCGCCGGCGTATGCAGGCGATTGAACGCCACGAAGAGTTTGTCGACGTATTTCATATCGAAACCCACGCCGTTGTCCTTCACAGCGATGGTAGTATGTTCGGACGTTTCGCACGCTGACACATCGATCTGACGTTCCTTATTTTTTGACGTGTATTTCCAGGCATTAGCCAGCAAATTTTGAAATGCAATTCGAAGCATGCGCTCGTCACCGGCCAATCGAATATCGGGTTGTATGACCACAACCGTGGGGATGGGGTCCGTGGTCTCCCGGAGTTCGTCAACGACCTCCTCCAGCAAGGCGCTGATATCAACCTGCCTGATTTCCAATGCCTGCCGGCTGACTCGGGAAAGCACGAGCATGCCGTCAATCAGACTCCCCATCCGGACAGTCGCCGCCCGAATCCTGCTTAGGTAATCCAAGCCGGTTTCGTTAAGCTGGTCCCGACAGTCTTCCTCAAGAGCCTGGCCAAACCCCTCGATCGCTCTCAGGGGCTGACGAAGGTCGTGAGACACCGAATAGCTGAATGCCTCCAATTCCCGGTTCGCGTGACTCAATTCCGACGTTCGGGCTGCCACCGTGCGTTCCAGATCATCCTTACTTTGCAGGATTTTCTGATTCTGCTGCTGAATCGTGCCGATCATCTCATTAAAGGCGCTTGCCAGCGTGCCCAGTTCGTCCTTGCCATAGACTGGCACCCGAATGGAATAGTCGTGTTCCCGGGAAATGCGTTCCGCGGCATCTGAGAGCGCCACAATCGGTTCCGATACCACACGCTGAAGACGTAGCGCCACCAGAACCAGAAGCGCCTGAATCCCGAGACCGACGCTGAAGGTCACAACGATGAAGGTCCAGATATGCTCCCGCAACACTTCAAGTCGTGACATCAGATAGAAATGGCCAACCACATCCCCATCCAGAGTGACGGGCTCAAGCAACCGGTAGTAGTCGCCGACAAAGCCAACCGCCGGCTGCGTGTCGAGCTGCGGGCAGGCGGCACTGCCACTTCCGTTGAGCATGCTCACAACCCGTTTTGCCACGTCAAAGACGCAAACCTGCTCAATCGTGCTGTTCTGCCTCAGGCTGGCGATGATAGTGTCCAGCTGCTGGCTATCCTCGAACACCAGCGCCGCCGCCGACTGTTCGGCAAGAATGTCGGTGATCACATGAAGCTCGGACTCCAGCTGCTTTTGATAAGTCTGGTTCTCCACCACGATCAGAGTACTGCAGACAAGCAAGATACCAAGGGTGCTGATCGACACCGTCAACAACAGCAGCTTGGTTTTCAGCGGCCAATAGTGCCAGCGCCAGCGATCGTTCATCGGATCACCTTTGCGGCCAGTTCGAGCAAGCGAGAATTAATCCGCAGGCCGGCCAACTGGGCCGCGAGAAAATTGATCTCGAAACGGATTACGTTGCCTTCCTTCACGTAGCCGATAATGCCGCCCTTGTCCACGAAGCCGGATATCTCACTGATCGTCAGCATGTGCCGGCTGTGGGCATACTCCACGATTGTGGCGAGATCACGGGTCTTGACGCTGCCAACAAAGAGCACCTGGCACCGATCGGTATCTTCCAAAGCAGTCGGATAGGCCAGCTCCAGCACCCGACCCTGGGACACCCGGCCACTCAGCTGCTCAAGCACCCCACCGAAAGGATCGCGTCCGAACACGCATATTGTCAGTGCAGACGGCGGGGTCGAAGCCTGAGGCCAGGTGATAAGTCGGGTGAAGTTGTACAGGAACGCTGCCTTGATCTCAGTTTCTGAACGCACCGACGCGTTGGCGAGTCCGAAAGCTGACCATAACAGCAGCGCAATGAGGAATTTGAAAAACACCTGAGGGCAGCCCCCGGTCATCCTGTTTTCGAACGCTTACCGGATTTGGCGCATTCCCTGTACGCCCGGCAAGTCAGCCCGGAGTGTGTCAAACCGTCGGATACAGCATCCAACGTGCAACGCGAGTTCAGGCCAATACCTGTACTTTCCCCCACGTTCTCCGAAGGTTAGCATTCGGAGCACGTCCGTCAACAACGGGTCAGTGACGAACTGTGAGCAGATGTGAACCCACTGGCACCGTTTGTCGCGATTTGAGATGCTATCGTCGTAGTTTTCCTCCCCATCTCCGGCACTCGCTCTTGCTATGAAAACCAACCTCATCACTCGCGAAGGATTCAACAAACTGCAACAAGAGCTGGATTGTCTCTGGCGCATCGAGCGGCCCGAGGTGACCCGAAAAGTCTCTTGGGCTGCCAGCCTGGGGGACCGCTCAGAGAACGCAGACTACCAATACAACAAGCGCCGCTTGCGGGAAATCGACCGGCGGGTAAGGTATCTGCGGAGCCGGCTAGAAAATGTCCGGATCGTTGATTATTCCGAGGAACAGGAAGGACGGGTATTTTTCGGCGCCTGGGTCCGACTGGTCGATGGCGAAACCAGTCTGACCTTCCGCATCGTCGGACCCGACGAAATATACGAGCGCAAGGACTATGTTTCGATTGATGCCCCCATAGCCCGGGCCTGCCTGAAGAAAGAACCAGGCGACGAGATATCCGTGCGCACGCCCGCCGCTGAAAAACTCTGGCAGGTGGACGATGTCTGGTACGAAAATCATCCCGCCTGATGAAAAAAAACCCCGTACAGGGACGGGGTTAAGGCTAGCGCTGTGCTGGAGGGAGACGCAAGCAGCTCATCGCTGCTGCCTCCGGTTTACAGGTTCCATTCTCCACACCGGTGATTACGTCAGCGTGGCCGATGGATTACCGATCCGACAGGCGGTCGAATTAGGTTGCACACTCTAGGTAGCGGCGGTAGCGTGCAGGCAACTCGAAATTACCTAGGATCGTCACGGAGACAGGACATGAACACACAGAAACTTGTGGAACTGGCACTCAACGGGCTCGACAACGTCGGCTTCCGGCTGGACCAGCTGGGCATTACTGGCAAGGTCAACCGCCACAACCTGGCGGCGTTTCTGTTCGCCGAGCAGAAGCATCTGGAAGGCGAGTGGGACAGCATCCAGGCCAAAGTGGATCGTCGCCGCGCCCAGTTTGAGCACCTTGCCCAGAGCATTGAGAGTCGGACCGACAGTTTGCTGGCACCGATCGTCGACCGACTGAACCGGTTCCGCGCCAGCTCCTGATCAGCTGCTGGAGGCCTCGGTATTTGCGAGCTTTTCACTCGCCACCGGGCCTCCGGCATTGCCTGCGTCCTCCGGGGGTTTGGCCTTGATCCGCTTGCGCAAGCCGGTAAACGCCGGCATCCGCACGGTCACCGTCAGCCCCGGGAACTCGTCACCCGGCCGGGTGTCGCTCAGCTCAATCCGCCCCTTGTGAATCTCCGCCACCGCACTGACCAGACTCAGCCCCAGGCCGTTACCGGGCAGTGAC
>JBPEXU010000405.1:0-8286 GCA_052031225.1 Marinobacter sp.
CCGGCTGACGTGGTCGTTGAGCGCGACGACAAAGGCCAGCCGATCCGGGCGGTGCACAAGCACGACGGCCAGCCGGTCCAGTCCGGCGGCGTCACCAAGATGTCCAAGTCGAAGAACAACGGCATCGATCCACAGGCCATTATCGATCAGTACGGCGCCGATACCGTGCGTTTGTTCATGATGTTTGCGGCGCCGCCCGAACAGTCACTGGAGTGGTCCGACAGCGGCGTTGAGGGCGCCCACCGGTTCCTCAAACGACTGTGGCGCCTGGTGCACGAGCATGTCGCAGGCGGCCGTGCGCCGGCCCTCGACGTCGCCGCTCTGGACGATGCCCAGAAGGCCCTGCGTCGCAAGACTCATGAAACCATTGCCAAGGTCAGCGACGACATCAGCCGCCGCCTGACCTTCAATACCGCGATCGCGGCGGTGATGGAACTGCTGAACGAAGTCGGCAAACACAACTCCGACGCCCCGCAGAGCCGGGCCGTACGCCAGGAAGCCCTGGACGCCGCGGTGATGATGCTGTCGCCGATCGTACCGCACATCTGCCACCAACTCTGGCAGACACTGGGTCACGAAGGTCCGGTGGTGGATGCCCGCTGGCCGGAAGCGGACGAGAGCGCCATGGTGCGCAGCGAAATCCAGATCGTGCTGCAGGTCAACGGCAAGGTCCGGGCCAAGCAGGAGGTACCGGCCGACATCGCCAAAGCTGAGCTTGAGAAACTCGCTCTTGAAAACGAGAACGTCCAGCGGTTTGTCGACGGCAAAACGGTTCGAAAAGTCATCGTAGTCCCCGGCAAGCTGGTCAACGTGGTGGCGAACTGACATGGTGGGTCGCCCCGCACTGACCATCAGGCGGATCGTCAGTGTTGCCGCCGCGGCGCTGCTGATCACCGGCTGCGGCTTTCAGTTGCGGGGCACATCACCGGTACCCCTGGCCGTTCAACCATTGGCTGTTCAATGCGAACGCGGGGTCCCGGAGTCGCTGTGCCGATCCCTGAAAACCCAACTGTCGATCGGCGGCGTTCAACTGGCACCCGATGCCGACGCTGGCTACCGGCTGACCCTCAGCGATTTTGAGCAGACCCGGCGGGCAACCGCAATCACCACCCGGGCGGCCGCCGCCGAATACAGCCTGACCCAGACCGTTCAGATGGCACTCGTCAGTCCGGATCAGATTCCGTTGATCGCCAACACGCCCGTCACCGCACGCCAGAGTTATCGCTACGACGAAGCCAACGTCCTGGCGAAGCAGCGGGAGCAGGAAGAGATCGAGCGTCAGCTGAACGATCAGCTCAGCCAGCAGATCTTGTTCCGGCTGGCACCGCTGACCAAAGACCGGATCGAGGCAATCCGCCAAGCGCATCCGGCCAGCGCCGAAGACGCCGATTCCCGGGCGCCATGAAAATCCAGCCGGCCCAACTTCCGCAACAGCTCCGCAAAGGCCTGGCCCCGGTGTATCTGGTCTCCGGGGACGAGCCGCTGCTGGTACAGGAATCCTGCGACCTGATCCGTCAGGCTGCCCGGGACGCCGGCTTTCATGATCGCCTGACCTTTCACGCCGACCATCAGCTGAACTGGAACGCTGTGGCCGACGAATGCAACGCCATGTCGTTGTTTGCGGAAAAGCGGCGGATTGAAATTCACCTGCCCACCGGCAAGCTCGGCGACGGCCGGGCTGTGATGGAACAGATACTCCGGCAACCGCCGGAAGACATCATCCTGCTGCTGATCAGTGCGAAGCTGGACGCCGCGGAAACCAAGCGGAAATGGTACAAGGAGCTCCAGGGCAAGGGGGTGCACATCCCGGTCTGGCCCGTGGATGCCGACAAATTCCAGGGCTGGCTGCAGCAGCGGGCCAATCGACAGGGCCTACACCTGACCCGGGGTGCGCTGGAAATGCTGGCAGAACGTCTGGAGGGCAACCTGCTGGCGGCCAGCCAGGAGCTGGATCGGTTGTCGCTGCTCACCCATGGCGACACCGTCGACGAGGAAACCATTGAGCGGGCGGTGCTCGACAGCGCCCGGTTCAATGGCTTCGAACTGGTGCTTGAACTGCTGGCCGGCCGCGCCGCCCACGCCGCAAAGATGATCGGTGTGCTGCAGCAGGAAGGCGAAAATCCGTTGGGGCTGTTGGCCGTACTGAACCGGGATCTGGCGCTGATCGCCGAACTCAAGCGGGCCTCCGCCCAGGGCGGCGAGGCCCCGTCGGCGTTTCTGAAAAAACGGGGCGTGTTCCAGCCACAGCGTGCTCGGGTTATCGAACGCGCCGCGCGCCGCCTGACCACCACCGAGCTGCACCGGGCGACCAACCTGTGCAGCCAGGTCGACCGCGCCGCCAAAGGCTTCGACGACCTCTCGCCCTGGCACTACCTCCGGGAACTGGCGGTTCTGCTTGCCGTAAAAGCCTGATCTGGATCAAACCTGAGAACGGTGCTGGTCGCGGGCCTTTTTAACCCCTTGACAGCTTTTCAGCTTACAGCGCATGGTAATCAAACCCACAAACAAAGGAGGTGTGATTCCATGAGTTTTCAAGAGGAACTGAAAAAACTGTCTGAGAAGATCAAACAGTATCGCGACGAGGCCCGCGTCCAGCTTCACCTGGCACGGGAAGACGTGAAGGACGAGTGGGACGATCTCGAAAAGGATTGGGAGCGTTTCCGGGGCAAGCTCGACCAGATCCTTCGTGACGCCGAGGACGCCGGCAAGGAAGCCCGCCAGACCGCACAAAAGCTGGGTGAAGACCTGAAAACCGGCTACCAGAATATCCGCAACAAGCTGAAGTAAAAGTGTTAACTCATTAACACAATGGTACAAATCTCTACCGCAGAGGCTCTTCCACTTTGAGCCTCTGTGTCATACTTCACAGTGTGAGTGAACGAAGCGTCATAATTTTGACCCTCCTGGAAAATTTGCGTTAGCTGGAGTCAAAAGGAACAGAATGCTTCTAGCACTGCGAGGTACAGTGACGTATGAAAAAAATAAAGCTCATCCCCCTCACCCTGGCACTGCTGATAACATCCGGTGCCGTGATTGGCCAGAACGTCCGCTTCAGTGACCCCGAGACCGTCATCAAGGAGCAGTTCTGGGGCAACCTATATGCCGATGGCGGCACCTCCTTTTTCTGCAACACACCGTTTGAGCGCAAGGGCTTTCTGCTGACCGACGGTTACGTCTATCCACTGGCAGACATCCGTACCGCCCTTGATTGTGGCACGTCCCGCCAATGCGAAAAGGACAACCGCTACCGCCAAATTGCCTCGGATCTGCACAACATGGTCCCGGTGCGAAGCCGCATCGAAATGCAGCGCCGAAATGTTCGTTATGACGACATTGGCGCTGCCGCCAAGCCGAACGACTGCGGTATCCGGGAAAGCGCCCAATTCTTTGAGCCACCGGAGCACGTCAAGGGCGACGTGGCCCGAACCGTCGCCTACATGGTCGATACCTACGGGCTGCCCTGGCTTGGCTCAACCTCGGTTTTCCAGGGCTGGAACCGACTGGACCCGCCCGATGACACAGAGCTGACCCGTCATCGCCGGGTCGCCGAAATCCAGGGCAACGAGAACCCGTTTGTGACCGACCCGGAGCGCATGGAACGATTCTGAGGCAACGCCATCCAAGGCACGGTCGCGACACACAAAAAAGGCAGGCCCGAAGGCCTGCCTTTTTGCGTTCTGGTCGCACGTAGCGATCAGAACTCCTCGGCGGTCAGCGCCATCATGGAGTCGCTGCCACTGCGGATACTCTCCGCCAGAGAGACCGTTTTGGGCAACAGACGGTCGAAATAGAAGCGGGCGGTTTTGACCTTGCCGGAATAGAAGCCGGACGTGTCGGACTCCGCTTTTGGCGCCGCAGCCTTGACGATCTTCGCCCACATGTAGCCGAGCGCGGTCAGACCAAACAGGTCCAGATAGTCGACCGAGGCTGCCCCCACCGCATCCGGGTTGTCGCCGGCCTGACCAAGGACGTGCTCGGTTACATCATCCAGGCGCTCAACGGCTGCCGCCAGCGGCTCCAGGAACGGACGCAGATCATCGTTGTCTGCGTTTTCCTCCAGGAAGTTCGCCACATCCTGAGCAAACAGTTCGTACAGTTTGCCCTGGCTGCCAACCACCTTGCGGCCAATCAGGTCCAGTGCCTGGATACCATTGGTGCCTTCGTAGATCTGGGTGATCCGGCAGTCTCGAACCAGCTGCTCCTGCCCCCACTCACGGATGAAGCCGTGACCACCAAAAACCTGCTGTCCCAGAATGCAGGACTCCAGCCCACGGTCGGTCAGGAACGCCTTGGCAACCGGCGTCAGCAACGCCACCATGCCCTCGGCGTGCTTGCGGCGCTCGGGATCGTCCGAATACTTGGAAATGTCCAGCCACTGGGCCACGTAGGTGGAAAACGCCCGACCACCTTCGACGTAGCTCTTCATGGTCAGCAGCATGCGACGGACGTCGGGATGCACAATGATCGGGTCGGCGGCTTTTTCTGGCTGTTTGGCACCAGTCGGGGCCCGACTCTGAATCCGCTCCATCGCGTACTCACGGGCATTCTGAAGGGACGCTTCCGCCGCACCAATGCCCTGGATACCAACACCGAGGCGCTCGTAATTCATCATGGTGAACATGGCGGCCAGACCGCGGTTTTCCTCACCGACCAACCAGCCCTTGGCACCGTCGAAGTTCATCACACAGGTGGCGGAGGCCTTGATGCCCATTTTCTTCTCGATGGAACCGCAGCTCAGGCTGTTGCGCTCGCCCAGGGAACCGTCGTCATTGACCAGAAACTTCGGTACCAGGAACAGGGAAATGCCTTTCGGGCCCTTGGGCGCGTCCGGCAGTTTGGCCAGCACCAGGTGGATGATGTTCTCCGCCATGTCGTGCTCGCCCCAGGTGATGAAGATCTTGGTACCGGTGATGCTGAAGGTACCGTCACCATTCGGCTCTGCCTTGGTACGGATAATACCCAGATCGGTCCCGGCATGGGGCTCGGTCAGATCCATGGCGCCGGACCAGACGCCGGAGTACATATTCGGGAGGTATTTTTCTTTCAGCTCCTGGCTGCCGTGGGCATCGAGTGCCAGACAGGCACCGGCGGTCAGCATCGGGGCCAGGCCGAACGCCATATTGGCGCCCTGCATCATTTCCTCGAACTGTGCCACCAGAGTCTTCGGCATCCCCATACCGCCGAACTCCGGGTTGCCGCCCAGGCCGTTCCAGCCGCCTTCGACGATGGTCTGATAGGCTTCCTTGAAGCCCTCGGGCGTGCTGACTTCACCGTCATTCCATTGGCACCCCTGCTCGTCGGCCTCACGGTTCAGAGGCGCCAGTACTCCGCTGGCGATCTTCCCGGCCTCTTCCAGAATTGCGTCGGCGGTGTCCGGATCAACATTCTCAGCCACTTTGGGCAGGGACGCCCACAATGCCGGCGCGTCGAAGACTTCGTTGAGAACAAAGCGCATGTCACGTAGGGGGGCCTGATAATCAGCCATGTAAACTCTCCAAAAGGTTTCCAGTCAGTCTTTGCGCAAGGGACAGGCTGTCCAGCCTCTACCCTTCGCTCGGCTATGTGTCCGCTGAAAGTTGTTCTTGTGGGCAGTCATTCTACCCCAAAAAGGCAGGCCGAACTTACGAAAAAAGCCCGGCTCGGGCGAGCGCGGGCTTTCGTTCGGTCTGCTTAGCTCGGAACCCGCACCTTAGAAGGCGAAGGCGTCTTCCGGCATATCCAGCAGGGTGTCAGCCCCGGCCAGCATAGCCTCGGCGTGAGCCTTCGCACGCGGCAGCATGCGAGTGAAGTAGAACCGTGCGGTCTGCACCTTGGAGGTGTAGAACTTCTCTTCGCTGGTGCCTTCGGCGAGCTTGTCCAGAGCCACCTTGGCCATGCGGGCCCAGAGGTAGGCGAACACGGCGTAACCGGAGTACATCAGGTAGTCGACCGACGCTGCACCCACTTCCTCGCGGTTTTTCATCGCTGCCATGCCGATCTTGGTGGTCAGTTCGCCCCACTCTTTGTTGATCGCAGCCAGCGGCTCGATGAACTGCTTGAGCTGTTCGTTGTCGGCGTTGTCCTTGCAGAACAGGTGCACCTGTTTGGTGAAGGTCCGCAGCGACTCACCCTGAGTCATCAGAACCTTACGACCCAGCAGATCCAGCGCCTGGATACCGGTGGTACCCTCGTAGATCATACCGATACGGGCGTCACGCACGTTCTGTTCCATGCCCCACTCGGAAATGAAGCCATGACCACCGAAGACCTGCAGGCCCAGGTTCGCCGCTTCGTAACCGATCTCGGTCAGGAACGCCTTGGCAATCGGAGTCAGGAAGCCCAGCGCCGCGTCTGCCGCCTTCCGCTCTTCCTCTGTCTTGCCGCCGTGAACCACATCCACTTGCTGTGCGGTCAGGTAGATCAGGGCACGGGCGCCCTCAGCAACCGCCTTCTGAGTCAACAGCATACGACGCACGTCCGGATGGACAATGATCGGGTCGGCGATGCCGTCCGGGTTCTTCGGACCGCTCAGTGAACGCATGGCCAGACGCTCTTTGGCATAGGCCAGAGAACCCTGGAAGCCCAGCTCAGCCGCGCCCAGGCCCTGAATGGCGGTACCGATCCGGGCGGTGTTCATGAAGGTGAACATGCAGTTCAGGCCCTTGTTCTCCGGACCGATCAGCCAGCCCTTGGCACCGTCAAAGTTCATGACGCAGGTGGCGTTGCCGTGAATACCCATCTTGTGCTCGATGGAGCCACAGGAAACGGCGTTGCGCTCACCAGCGGAACCGTCTTCATTGGGCAGGCGCTTGGGTACGATAAACAGGGAAATGCCCTTGGTGCCTTCCGGCGCACCCGGCAGACGGGCGAGCACGATGTGAACGATATTTTCGGCCATATCGTGTTCACCGGCGGAGATGAAGATCTTGGTGCCGGTGATGCTGTAGGTGCCGTCGGCATTCGGCTCGGCCTTGGTGCGCAGAGTGCCCAGATCGGAGCCACAGTGCGGCTCGGTCAGACACATGGTGCCGGTCCACTCGCCGCTGATCAGCTTGGTCAGGTAGATCTGCTTCTGTTCTTCGGTACCGTGCGCTTCGATGGTGTTGGTGGCGCCGTGGCTCAGGCCCGGATACATGCCCCAGGACCAGTTGGCGGTGCCGACCATTTCACTCATGACCAGACCCAGAGAGTGCGGCAGGCCCTGGCCGCCGTAGTTGGGGTCTGCGGTCATGGACGGCCAGCCGCCTTCAACGTACTGCTGATACGCTTCCTTGAAGCCAGTCGGAGTCTTCACTCCGTCCTCGCTCCAGGTGCAACCCTCGCGGTCGCCAACCTGATTCAGCGGAGACAGAACCTGTTCACAGAACTTCGCACCTTCCTGGATGATGGCGTCCACCATATCCGGAGTTGCGTCTTCGGCACCTTCCAGATTGGCGTAGTGCTGCTCACTGTTCAGCAGCTCGTTCATTACGAATTTGATGTCACGCAGGGGCGCTTTGTATTCAGGCATGGAATCCACCTCAGTTTTCCGGTCTTAGCTGAAACAGGTGTTACAGCCTCTGGCCTTGGGTTTGCTCAGACACCACAACGGCGTGCGCTGCGGCCTTAATTAAACACTTGTTTGAAACATACGTTTTGCGGCACAGAATTGTCAATAGCCGGACCAAAAAATTGTGTTGCGTTAAGTATCAGAACCGCACCGACGCAGACAGGGCGCCGGACACAGACTTTGGCGCCCGGAAGGGAAACGAGAGGGTCAGGCGTAGGTGGAAATGGAGGGGCGGGCATCCTGCGCCGCTGGATCAGCGTCGGCAACGGCAAGCTCGGCCTGGGCCTGCAGCATGGTCTGCATCGCCTGAGCGGCGACGGCGCGGTCTTGCGCCGAGGGCTGGGCAGGGGCAAGAGCGGCGGCGCGCACAACCCGCATCTTTTCAATGGTGGCCTGGGGATCGCCCTGAACCGGCGCGACATCAATCGGCACCTCTCCCCCGACCGCATACTGGGCACCGTCAGGGCCACGCTGGTAAGTAAAGCTCATGGCACCGGCGTATTGTCCGCCGACGGCCTGGTGCGCCGCTTCATGGGCCCGAACCTCCCGGTCCCGGGCCTTCAGTTCGGCCAGCTGTTTCAGCTCCGCCTCGCTCAGTCCCCCTGCGGGCGTCTCATTGGAATCAACCTCGGCGGCGATCCCGGATTGCCGCGACCGGTCAGACGGCGCAGCGGCTTCAGCGCCCTCTTCCACGGAACGAACGGACTCGGACGAGCCTTCAGCACTGGCGCCCGGCGCGGTGGTGGCTGTTACCGACG
>JBPEXU010000406.1:0-1582 GCA_052031225.1 Marinobacter sp.
GATCTTGTGGTGGTTGGTGTAGTCGTAAAGCCGGGTTTTCAGGGCCTTGGGGTCGGCCTGCCGCTCGAACTCGGCAATGGTCTTGGCCAGCCGGCGTTCGTGTTCGCTCAGGTAGTCCATGAGTGCGCTGGCCCGCTGGTTCGGGGTGATGCCGGCCGACTCGTGCAGGTTTTCCGCGAGGTGACTATGGACTTGTCGGGTCCAGTCGATGAGATCCTCAAAGGTTTTGATTTCCATTCGATTCCTCCTGAATACGGGAAATGGTTCGCAGACGCAACGCTATGTGTTCAGTCTAGCGGAGTTTGCCGCCAGCGCCCGCTCAGGGGGCGGCCATTCGTGGCTGCGGGCGTTTCCGTTCCCGGTACTGGCGGAACCAGTTCAGGGTCGGCTTCTCCACGGCGTGGTGCATCAGGCTGGCAAGTGCGATGGCCGTGGCCAGTGCCAGCGCCACCGCCGCGGGGCCGGGCAGACCGAGGCGGTAGCCCAGGTCGATGATGGCGTAGCCGATGTTCTGGTGCACCAGGTACAGACAGTAGGACAGGCGCCCGAGCCAAAGCAGCGGTGGCTTGGCGAGCCAGGGCAGACGGCCCGCCGCCGCCAGCGCAAAGACGGCGTAGCAGCCCGCGACAAACAGCGCGTACGGCGTTTGGTAGGCCATAAACGCGTGGCCGATGGCCAGCATCAGCAGCAGCTGGTCGGCACGGTGGTCGAGCCGGCCCCGGTAGCCCCGGTAGAGCACCATGCCGCCGATGAACAGTGGCGCGTATTTGACGAACAGCAGATCCTTGACCAGAAACTCCAGGCTCCCGGGCAGGGCTTTCCAGGCGATGACCCCGGCGTAACTGATGGCCAGCCACAGCCACAAAGCCACACGCAGCCGCTGCCAGTCACCGCCAAGACCATAGAACAGCAGGGCCATCCAGGCGTAGAAGGTGACTTCGATGACGAGGCTCCAGTAGGCTCCGTCGACGTGCGGCGCGCCCAGGTATTCGTGCATCAGGGTGGCGTTGAGCAATGCACTGCCCAGGCTCACGGCCCGATCCTCCGGCCCAAGCAGCTGGACCGTGACGAAGGTCAGCGCAATGCCGATCCAGAGTGCCGGCAACAACCGGAACGCCCGCGCCAGCCCGAACCAGCCGGCGGTGCGGGTACGCTCCAGCGTCATCAGGATGACAAACCCGCTGAGGATGAAGAACAGATGCACCCCGTAGCGTCCGAATAGCAGGGTCTCGGCCAGCACGGGCGGCAGGGCGAAATGGTGGCCGTAGAGTTTGTCGTAGTACGGCAGGTAGTGGAACAGCACCACCGCCAGTGCGGCAAGGCCGCGCAGGGCGTCAAGGCTGAGAAGGCGGGATGGGGATGCTGCCATGGGTCTCTACAACCGGCTGTGGTGCCAGGGGTTGTCCGCACGTGAGGTTTGGAGTTGTCCTGCCATGGTAACCGGTTTTACCCGCAGCCCCTATGTCCGGGATATACCATTGGCTTGCCGGAGGTATACCATGTAGTCATGTTGAGCCGGTGTCACGCACGCTTTCAGGGCAGGGAGAGCAACCACCATGACCACAACGCTGGGTATTATCGA
>JBPEXU010000407.1:0-3335 GCA_052031225.1 Marinobacter sp.
TACATCTGAGCGACCCCAAAGCACTGTATTCGCTCGTGGCCAACCCCAACCTGGCCTTCGGCGATCTATACGCGGCGGGCCGGCTAGACATCGACGGCCACCTGCCCGACCTGATGGAAATTCTGTATCGCTCGGTGCACCAAGCCCGCCAGAAGTGGCCCAAATGGCTGGACGCGCTCTGGCGCAACCACAACCCGCGTTCCACCGGCCTTTCCGAAGCCCGGGAGAACATCCACCATCACTACGACCTCGGCAACGCCTTCTACCGGCTGTGGCTGGATCGGGCGGAAATGCAGTACACCTGCGCCTACTACGAATCCCCCGACCTGACCCTGGAGCAGGCCCAGCTCGCCAAACTGGAGCACGTCTGCCGCAAACTGCGCCTGAAACCAGGCATGACCGTGGTCGAAGCCGGTTGCGGCTGGGGAGGCCTGGCCCGCTACATGGCCCGCCATTATGGGGTTACGGTACACGCCTACAACATTTCCCGGGAGCAGCTGGCGTACGCCCGCGAAACCGCCAAAGCACAGGGGCTGGGGCGCCAGATCCACTACATCGAGGACGACTACCGGAACATCACCGGCCAGTACGACGCCTTTGTCTCGGTGGGCATGCTCGAACACGTGGGCAAAGAGCACTACCCGGCGCTGTCCGACCTGATTCGGCGCAGCCTCAAACCCCATGGCCTGGCGCTGCTGCACAGCATCGGCCGAAACCGGCCCATGCTGATGAACGCCTGGATTGAGAAGCGGATCTTCCCGGGTGCCTATCCGCCCAGCATCGGCGAGTTCATGGAAATCTGCGAACTGGGCGATTTCTCCGTGCTGGATGTCGAAAACCTGCGGCTGCACTACGCCCAGACCCTGAGCCACTGGCTGGAGCGGTTCGAGGCCCACGAAGCCGAAATCGCCGATATGTACGACGATCACTTCGTGCGTGCCTGGCGGATGTATCTGGCCGGCTCGATTGCCGCGTTCCGGGCCGGTTCGCTGCAACTGTTCCAGGTGGTGTTCAGCCACGGCGATAACAACGAGCTGCCGCAGAACCGCCGCGACCTCTATCAGACACCGGCTGCCCCGGAGGAGCACTGATGGACTATTTTGACGTCATTATCGTCGGCGCCGGGCCGGCCGGTTCGACCCTGGCCCGGGCCCTGGAGGGCTCTGGCAAGCGCACCCTGATTCTCGATAAACAGTCGTTCCCCAGGGACAAGACCTGTGCCGGCTGGGTCACGCCGGCGGTGATTGACAGCCTGGGCATCGACCTGGCCGACTACGCCGACGGTCGCACCCTGCAACCGATTCAACGGTTCCGGATCGGTATGATGGGGCAGTCGGCGGTGGAGAACGATCACGGCCGGGTGGTCAGCTACGGCATTCGGCGCTGCGAATTCGACCACTACCTGCTAGAGCGGGTCACGGCCACCAAGCAGCTGGCAACACCGGTCAAGTCGATCCGCCGACAGTCCGGCAATTGGGTCGTCAACGACCGCTGGGAGGCGCCGCTGCTGGTCGGTGCCGGCGGCCATTTCTGCCCCGTCGCCAAGCTGCTAGGGGAAGGCCCGGGCAGCCATGAGACGGTGGTGGCTGCCAAAGAGGTGGAGTTTGAAATGACGCCGGAGCAGGCTCGCCAGTGCCAGGCGCAGGGCGATACCCCGGAGCTGTGGTTCTGCCGGGACCTGAAAGGCTACGCCTGGATCTTCCGCAAGGGCAATTACCTGAACATCGGCCTTGGCCGGGAGGACAACCACAAACTCAGCGAACACCTGCAGGCGTTTGTCGACGACATGAAAGCCGCCGGCCGCATCCCCAGTGATCTGCCCGGGCGCTTCAAGGGCCACGCTTATCTGCTCTACGCCCATGCCGACCGGCCACTGGTGGACGACGGGGTTCTGCTGATCGGCGACGCCGCCGGTCTGGCCTACACGCAGAGCGGCGAGGGCATCCGCCCCGGCATCGAATCGGCGCTGATGGCCGCCCAGGTGCTGCGTTCAACCGATGACTACTCGGCCGCGGCCTTGCAGGCGTATGGTGAAGCCGTCGCCCGGCGCTTTGGCAACCGGGCGCTCGATACCGAAGAAGGCTGGCAGGTTCCGCAGTGGCTCAAGATGCCACTGGCCAGTGCTCTGATGCGCTCGCACTGGTTTACCCGCAAGGTGGTCACTGAGCGCTGGTTCCTGCACCAGCAACTGCCACCGCTGGCCGACGCCGTTTAATCGCCGAACCGGGGCACCTGGGGCGAAAAAAAGCCGGGCACTGGCCCGGCGGTGTTCTGACGACTCCGCTTACTGTCCCAGATAGCTCCGGTACATCCACACGGTTTTCTCCTGCTGGGAGATGTAGTCGCTCATCAGGGCCACCGTCCCTTCATCCTGGGCATCGGCGGCAAGACTCAGCAGCGCACGCTGCTTGCCAATCAGTTTGCCGAAGCTGTCGACGATGTTGGCCACCGCTTCCTTGCCATCGGAAACGTCCTTGCGCTCAGGCACTTCCGATTGCTCAATGTAGGTGCTGTAAGCGTGGGCCGGCCGGTGCCCGAGGGTCAGGATGCGCTCGGCGATCTCATCGATTTTCAGCAGCAGGTCGTCGTAAAGCTCTTCAAACTTGGCGTGCAGCTCAAAGAAATTGTCGCCTTTGATGTTCCAGTGGTAGCCCCGCACGTTCATGTAAAAAATCTGGTAGTTGGACAACAGCTCGTTCAGCGATTCCGCCAGTTTCCGGGTTTTGTCCGTGTCCAGCCCAAGAAAATTCTTGCTCATAGGTGCCTCCTTGACAGGTCATCTCGTTGGTTAAGGCCACTTTAGGCCACGCATACCACAGGCGGGAAGTTGCCTTAGCCAATGCTCCCCATAGCCACTATCTATATCAAAACCCAGATGATAATAGCCATTACCTATAGTTAACCTCCCGGACCGCACTCCAGACAGCCTTCAACCGCCGCCGGTCCCATGCTGAGATGACGGTTCAGGTCTTTCAGTGCGGTTCTGACCCCTTCCTCAATCACCGGATGATAGAACGGCAGGTCCAGCATCTCGCTGACCGTCATGCGGCTCTGGGCACACCAGGCCAGCAGGTGGGCAATATGTTCGGCCGCCGGCCCGAACATCTCCGCGCCCAGGAACAGGCCGGAGCCTTGCTCGGCGTACACTCTGAGCAGGCCCCGGTTCTTCGCCATGACCCGGCTTCGGCCCTGGTCTTCGAACGACACCTCCCCGACCGCAAAACACCCCCGGCACCGGTCGTCCACTTGCTCGATGGTCAGGCCCACGGTGGCGATCTGCGGGTCCGTGAACACCACGGCGATCGGGGTGCGGCGGCGGCCACTGAGTACGTCCG
>JBPEXU010000408.1:0-4302 GCA_052031225.1 Marinobacter sp.
GTACTGTTTGGGGTGGCGAGCTTTGCCGAAGGTATCGACCTGCCGGGCAAATACCTGCACCACGTCGTGATTACCCGGCTGCCGTTTTCGGTGCCGGATGATCCGATTGAGGCGAGCCTGGCGGAGTGGGTGAGTCAGCGGGGCGGCAATCCGTTTATGGAGATCACCGTACCGGATGCGTCGGTGAAGCTGGTTCAGGCGGTCGGGCGGTTGCTGCGGACCGAAGAGGACACCGGCCGGGTCACGATTCTGGACCGGCGCATCGTCGCGCGCCGCTATGGCCAGTTGCTGCTGGACGCTCTGCCGCCGTTCCGCCGGGTCATCGAGCGCTAGAGCAGCGGCGGCAGGCAAAAAAAAGAGCCAACCCGTGGGTGGCTCCTATCGAAAGGGGTTCTGACGAACCCGGGCGTCGAAACAACGCGGAACAAGAAGTCTGAAGGCCTGAAGTTTCAGAATTCCTGGCAAGGGATTCCCTCACCGTTGAAATAAGAATAGGGGATTAGGGGGCGTAAAGGGATCGTCCAAAGGGCGTAGCGTGGCGGATTAGTGTGAGCAAAGTGTGATGCGTGTCTCAAAAAATAGGCGCTGCCCGGCGCTCGGAAATCGCTGTTACGCCTCCAGTAAGCCCAGTTCCCGGGCCCGGGCGAGGGCTTCGGTGCGTCGACCGACCGCCAGCTTGCCATACAGATTGCGGATGTGCGCTTTGACCGTAGCCGGTGCGACATCCATGGTTCGGGCAATCTCCTTATTGGCCAGCCCCTGATTGATCAGCTCCAGCACCTGCATTTCGCGCTGGCTTAGCGGCTCGGGCAGCTCTGCGGTTGCCGGAACTGCGCGCTTGCGGGGGGCAGAGTGCTCCGGGCCGGGCGCCTGAGCGGTCTTGGCGTGCTGTTGATCGCGCAGCATCTCAAGCACCGTACGGTTCCAGCTGCCCGGCGTGCGCAGGAGCGGAAAGTCCAGCAGCATCTCCCGGAGGCGCGGACTCTCCTCGGCAAAGAGCCGGACAAACCCTGCTTCTGCGGCAATGGCGAGCGCTTCCTCCAGCAGGCCCCGGGCGTCGTCGGCCCGACCCAGGCAGTCGTAAGCTTCGGCCGACACCAGCAGCAGTTCGACCAGGTGCCGTGTGTGAAGGTTTTTCTCGGCGCGTTCCCGCAGGGGTGCGATCAGAGACAGCGCCTGTTCCGGCTGCCCGCTGGCGAGCATAACTCTGGCGCGGCTGATGCAGTACTGTTCCTGATTGAGCGGGTTGGTGATCTGGCTGTCCTCGATCGAGGCCAGGCACGCCGACGCCTGATCCAGGTGCCCGGTCGCCAGATAGCAACGGGCCAGCAGGGCCGCACTGGCCGGCGGCTCGAACACGATGTGCTCCCGACGTTTTCGGCCGACCTGATGGGCATCCTCAAGCGCCTCAATGGCGTCCTCGAAGCGGCCCTCGCTAAAGGCCAGATGACCGCGGACGTACTGAATAATCACATGCTGACCGGGTTCGGTGCCATTGGTGACGTGTTCCAGCAACGGGGCCAGGTGGCCCGCGGCGGTTTCCGGCTGGTTGCGTTCCCGGAAAATTTCGGTCAGTGCGCTGTTCTGCCAACACGAGATCAGTCGCGGCTGGCTCGGATCGGTGTAGTACTGGTCGACCCACTGCCGGATGTCGGTGCACGTGTCCAGCGCTTGATCGATGTCGCCCCGATTGTATTGAATCCACGCCAGCAGCCCCCCGCTCGACAACACGGTGCTGGGCTTGCGCTCGACCTGGCCGTAGTGGACCGCCGACTGCAGCGCATCCTCGGCTTCTGGCAGGTCACCCCGGCCATAGGCGTCCAGCCCGAGGCCGTAATAAGTCACCGATTTGAGCGGTATCTGGGTGTGATCGATGTCTTCCAGCACCTGACGAGTCAAGTCGCTGACTTGCTGATCGTCGCTGCGGGTGCGCGCGAGGTACGAACGGATCAGAGATATTTCGCTGTGCAGCCCCAAAGCGCCTTCGGCGTCCGGGTGGGAATCGGCGACACGGCGATCCAGGAGATCCTCCAGCGTGGTGATCAGCGGCTCAAGGCTGTCGACCCGGTTGGCAAAGAACAGCCCCCAGATCCTGAGCATCTGCAGTTGCGGGCTGTCACTGACCATGGCATCGGGCAGGGCGTCGATCCAGTTCAGCACCGGCAGATGGAAACCGCCGTGGATCAGGTTGTTGCCGTGCTCCGACAACACCCGGGCCAGCCAGGGCCAGTCCTGTTCACGGACAATCTGACCTATCGCCTCCTGCACATGGCCGTGCTTGAGCAGCCACTCCACGGCGCTGCGCCACAGGGCTTCGGCCCGATCCGGGCGATCGTGACGGATGCGTTGAAGCAGGGCGTCGCGAAACAGGTCGTGGTAGCGGAACCACTCGTTTCGATTATCGAGCGGGATCAGGAACAGGTTTTGCCGCAGCAGCTCCTCCAGGATCTCCTGGCTGTCCCCCGCGCCCCGGATATAGTCGCACAAGGAGGCATTGAGTCGCGGGCAACAGGCGGTTTCGAGCAGAAACTCCGCGCGCTTGTCCGGCTGCTGTTCCAGAACCTCGGTCAGCACGTAATCGCTGATGTAGCGCTCATCGACATCAACGTGAATGTTGCCCTTGCCGGCACCGGCGCCGCTATTGGCGCTACCGGCCAAAGCGGTCAGCTGCATGGCGGCGACCCAACCCTCGGTTCGGCGCCAGAGCGCGGCTGCCTCATCTTCGGAAATGCTCAGACCCATGGTTTCCCGGAAAAAACGCACGCATTCTTCCTCGGAGAACGCCAGCAGGCCGGGATGAACATCCTGAACCCAGCGCCGGACTCGCCATCGGGACAACGGCAGCGGCGGTTCCGTCCGAGACGCCAGTGTGACCAGAACTCCGGGAGGCAGGTAGTCGATAAACCAGGCGAGTTGGCGAAGGAGGTCTGTATTCTGCAGGAAGTGCGCGTCATCGAGGACCAGCGCCCAGGGACTGCCATCGCGGGCAAGCTCGTTGATTAACGACGTGATCACCGGCGTCAGGTCTTCGGTGGTCTGTTTCGACAGCAGTTTTCTGCAAGGCTCAAGCCCCGGCAAACCTGCGTATTCAAATGCGCCGATCACATACTGCCAGAACCGGCGCGGCTCATCGTCGTGTTCGTCCAGCGACAGCCACGCCGTGGGTTGAGAGGTTTGGGCGCACCACTGGCTGACAAGCGTGGTCTTGCCAAAACCGGCGGGCGCAATCACCAGATTCAGGCGTTTCGAGCCTGTCGGTTCCAGCAGTGTATTCAAGCGGTCTCGGCGAACCGCGCGCGGATCGGAGGTCGGCCTGAGAAACTTCGTGGTCAGCAGCATCGTGATCCTGAACGCTGGAATAGGATTGCTATGGATTGTCTGCTTTAACACCGACAAGTCAAGGGCCGAAGGGACGAACCGGGTGCCAGCGACGGCGGATAGTCAATTTTGGTCTAAACTTTGTTAAACGTGTTATCTATACTAAAAAAGAATGAAAACACAAATTTTTATGCGGGGGCGTTTTTTTCAATGAAACTACAACAGTTGCGCTATATCTGGGAGGTTGCTCACCACGACCTCAACGTATCCGCAACCGCCCAAAGCCTGTTCACCTCGCAACCGGGCATTTCCAAGCAGATTCGTTTGCTGGAGGATGAGTTAGGGCTGGAAGTGTTTGCGAGAAGCGGCAAACACCTGACTCGTATTACCCCCGGTGGGGAAATCATCATCCGCGAGGCGGGTGAAATCCTCCGCCGGGTCGAGGGCATCAAGAAGATCGCTCAGGAGTTCAGTAACCAGCGCAAGGGCGATCTGAGCATCGCCACCACCCACACCCAGGCGCGTTACGCCTTACCGCCGGTCATTCGTGGCTTTATCGAGGCCTATCCGGAGGTGTCACTGCATATGCATCAGGGCACGCCGATGCAGATATCCGAGATGGCGGCCAACGGGGCGGTCGATTTCGCCATCGCGACAGAGGCGATGGAGCTGTTCAACGACCTGATCATGATGCCGTGCTATCGCTGGAACCGCAGTGTCATCGTTCCCAAAGACCACCCTCTGGCCAGCCGGTCGGAACTGACGCTTCCGGAGCTGGCCGAGTTTCCGCTGGTCACCTATGTCTTCGGATTTACCGGACGCTCCAAGCTGGATGAGGCGTTCCAGTCACAGGGGCTGACCCCCAAGGTGGTGTTCACTGCGGCCGACGCCGATGTGATCAAGACTTACGTCCGCCTGGGCCTGGGGGTTGGCATCATCGCCAGCATGGCGTACGACCCGAACACCGACAAAGACCTGGTGGCG
>JBPEXU010000409.1:0-5399 GCA_052031225.1 Marinobacter sp.
AACCCAGGATAGTAAAGATCGTTGAACGACGGCGCTTTGAACGAGGTCGCGACGCTGGCGCGGAGGCGGTGATGACGGTCGAGCTTGAAACCTGCCGCCGTGCCCCAGGTGGTCTGATTGCCGTAGGCTTCGTTGTCGTCGTTGCGCACGCTGAAATGGACGTCGGTGCGCCCGAAATTCAGCAGCGCCTGGCCGAAAAAGGCCCGATTGGAGCGACTGGACTCATCGTAGGGCACCGAACTTTCGACCTTGTCCACCAGCGACTCGGCACCGATCACAAATTCATGGGTGCCCAGGGTCAGCCAGTTTTCCAGGCGCGAACTGCGTGTTGTGGTGTTGAACGTGCCCGGAAAGGCGCTGATGTCTTCAAGCTCGTCCCGGGCATCGGCGACCTGCAGCACCGCCCGCCAGGCCTGCGTGACCGGCACCTCGACGCTGGCCCCCGCAGTCTGGAACAGAAATTCTTCCTCGCCGCCCTCGTATTCGGTATCGCCCTGGGCCGACAGGAAGGTAAAGCCGACTTTGGCACCGTTATCAAAAGCATGGGCCGCGCTGGCAACACCGGAGGTATTCCGGTAGCCCTTATCGTCACCGCCCTCGATCACCGGCGCACCGTCGGTCTCAAAGTGATTCACCCGCAGGGTGGCTTTGGTGCCGTTGGTATTGGTGGTTACCCCGGCGCCATACTGCTGGCTGGCAAAATTACCGCCCCCGGCCTCGAGCCAGCCGGCGCTGCCCGTTGCCGACGGCAGGGTAAAGACCTGAATCACGCCACCGACGGCATCCGCCCCATACAGGCTGCTGCGACTGCCCCGGACAATCTCAACCCGGTTGATCAACTGCGGCGGCAGGTAGTGCCAGGCCGCGCCGCCCACGGTGGCCGAGCGGATACGGATGCCATCCACCAGCAGCACCGAGGCATCGGACGAGTTGCCACGCATGAACACGCTGGTCTGCTTGCCAAACGAGCCGTTGCCGGTCACCGACACGCCCGGCTGCGAGGCAATGACTTCGGAGAATTCCTTGGGCTGCTGGCGCCGCAGGTCGTCTTCATCCACCACCGTCACCGACGACAGACTTTCACCCACGGTTTTCGGCCCCAGTGTGGCGGTCACCACGATGGGTTCGGGCAGGCCGGTGTCCGGGCGGGATTCGGCGGCAACGGCCAGGGGTAAAACGGCAAGGGGAATACCTGCCAGTACAACAGGGGTAGGCAACTTCAACATACATCGGCTCCACAATCCGTGCGCACCCGCACGGGCATGATCGGGTTCTGGCGTTGTGAAGAGCGGATGGGGCAGGCGGTTTCTGGCAGGAGACGGATTCCGGAGGTCGCCCACCCTGGCTGCCCTCCGCAACACCGGGTGTTTTTTCCAGGCCGGTCTCCGGGCTTGCAGCTGGAACCCTGGGGCTCCCGGACAATCACCTTCCCATGCCTGCGGCACAGTGGCGCATTTGATTGCCGTTGGTCTGCTTACCGTTGCGGGGGCAGCATCGGACTTGCGCTGGCGGTCAGCGCGCACCGATTTCCCGTTTCACCCGTCGCGCTTTGCGACGGGCACCTGAAAAAGTGCGGCAAGGCTAGCAACACGACCCGGAACGGTCAATGAGATTGATCAGTTTCGGTCCGTGGCCTGACCGGGCCGGCGCTGCTATAGTCCTTGTTTAACCGACACTTAACCTCCCCCCGGACAACGTTGATCGACAGGAGCAGCATGCAGGCAGAACTCATCGACATCCGCAATCACATGGCCCAGTTCCCGCCATTTGACGAGATGCCCGAGGAGTTGCTCGATCGCATCGTGGCAAGCATCGAGGTGGTGTATTTCCGCGCCGGTACCAACATTCTCCGGTTTGGTGAACAGAACACCTGGCTGTTCTATGTCCGCTCCGGGGCGGTGGAGATTTTCCGGCGCTCGGGTGAACTGTACAACCGGGTGGGCGAGGGCGAGATTTTCGGCCAGTTCGGCCTGCTGATGAACAAGAAAGTCCGCTTTCCCGCCCGCGCACTGGAAGACACCCTGCTGTACAAGATTCCGGACACCACCTTTCAGTACCTGTGGGAACACGACGACAACTTTGCCGATTTCGTCGAGATTGAAGACCGGTCGCGCCTGCGCTCGGCGCTGTCGCGCCGGGAAAAGTCCAACGAGCTGATGACCTCCAAAGTCAGCCGACTGATTGCCCGGCCGCCGGTGTCGGCGCCCTGCACCGTGCGCCTGCAGGAAGCCGCCCGGATCATGACCGACGAAGGCGTGTCGGCGCTGCTGCTGATGGACGAGCAGAGCGGGCGGCTGCGCGGCATTATCACCGACCGGGATCTGCGCACCCGCGCGGTCACCGAGGCGCTGCCCTCGGAAACCCCGATCAGCGACATCATGACCGAAGGCCTGATCACCATCCGCGCCGACGATTACATCTTCGAAGCCATGCTCACCATGCTGCACAACAACGTGCACCATCTGCCGGTGCTGGACGGCGACGAGGTGCGGGGCGTGATTGCCCTGTCGGACATCGTCAAGTACGAGAGCCAGAGCAGCCTGTACCTGGTCAGCAACATCTACCGCCAGCCGGATGTGAAGGGGCTCAAACGGATCGCCCGGGATGTGCCCGACACCTTTGTCCGGATGGTCAACGAGGACGCCAACTCGCACATGATCGGCAGTGCCATGGCGGGCATTGGCCGCAGCTTTACCCAGCGGCTGCTGGAACTGGGCGAGGAAAAACTCGGCCCGCCGCCGGTGCCATACTGCTTCATGGCCCTGGGCTCGATGGCCCGAGACGAGCAGCTGGTGGTCACCGATCAGGACAACGCCATGATTCTGGACGACAGCTTCGTGCCGGAAGAGCACGACGGCTATTTCCTGGCCCTGGCACAATTTGTCAGCGACGGCCTGGCCGAATGCGGTTACAAGTACTGCACCGGCGAGATCATGGCCACCAATCCGAAATGGCGGCAGCCACTGCGGGTCTGGAAGCAGTATTTCACCGACTGGATCGAAAACCCCAAGGCCGAGGCGCTGCTCAACAGCAACATCTTCTTCGATCTGGACGGCATTTACGGCCAAAACGAGTTCGCCGAGGCCCTGAAAACCCTGGTCGCGGAGAAAGCCAGCCACAGCCAGCGGTTTCTGACCCTGATGGCCCGCAACGCCCTCAACCGGACGCCGCCACTGGGCTTTTTCCGCACCTTCGTGCTGGAGGAGGACGGCCAGCATCGCAAGTCGTTCAACCTGAAACGCCGCGGCACCGCGCCGCTGTCAGACCTGATCCGGGTGCACGCCCTGGCCTGCGGCTCGCGGGCGCAGAATTCCTTTGAACGGCTGAACGCCATTGGCAAGACCAAACTGTTGCTGGACGACGATCTGGGCAACCTGCGGGACGCCCTGGAGTTCATTTCCATCGTCCGCATCCGACACCAGGCGCTGGCGATCGAAGCCGGGCGCACGCCCGACAACAACGTGCACCCGGAGGATTTGTCACCGTTCGAGCGCAGCCACCTCAAGGACGCGTTCCAGGTGGTCAGCAACGCCCAGAAATTCCTGAGGTTCCGTTACAACGCCCAGGTGGGGCGCAATGTCCAGTAAACCGATCCAGCACCGGCGTTCCAAAAACGTGGACTGGCCGGCCCTGTTTCGGGAACGGGCCGCCAGCGCCCAGCACCCGCTGCTGAAGGCGTTTTACCAGGCCGGTTGTGTCAGCCCGGACACCCCGATGGCCGAGGTGCCGATGGTGGCACTGGATTTTGAGACCACCGGGCTCGATCCGAAACAACATTCGATCGTCAGTGTCGGCATGGTGCCCTTCACCCTCGGCGGCATCCAGCTTGACCAGGCCTGGCACCAGCTGGTGCGGCCGTTGCTGCCGCTGAGCAAAACCTCCATCATGGTGCATGGCATCACCCACGCCGACGTCGACGACGCGCCCGATCTGGGCGAGGTGCTGGATGAGCTGTTCCGGCGCCTCAATGGCCGGATTCCGGTGGTCCACTACCGCGCCATCGAGCGGCCGTTCCTGGACATTGCGCTGCGATGGCGGCTGCGCGAAGGCATCCGCTTTCCGGTCATCGACACCATGGCGATCGAGGCGCACCTGCACCCGGATCGCCGGCCAAGCCGTCTGCAACAACTGCTGGGTAAGCAACCGGTGTCCATCCGCCTGGCCGACAGCCGGGGCCGCTACGGCCTGCCCCACTACCCGTCCCACAACGCCCTGACCGACGCGCTGGCGACGGCGGAATTGCTGCAGGCCCAGATCCAGCATCACTTCAGCCCGGACACACCGATTGGCGATCTGTGGCTGTAGCCGGCTAGAATGACGCTCATTGGCAGTACGAGGTTCCCGTGCCTGAAAAAACCACCGTCCGAGTCACCCCCGAAGACGCCTTCCGGCGCGCCCGCCGCCTGTGGCTGAAAGGCGAAAAGATCCACCTCGCGTCCCTGGCCGATGACCTGAACATCGGTCGCGCGACCCTGTTCCGCTGGATCGGCAACAAGGATCTGCTGCTGGGCGAGGTGCTCTGGTCGCTGTACGAACCGCTGCGTGCAGATGCCCTCCGCGAGACTCCCGGCCAGGGGGTGGACTTTGTCGTCGGCGTGTACCGGTACATCAATGCCACCATCCTGCATTTCGAACCGCTGCGCCGGTTCATCCATCAGGACCCGGAATACGCCCTGAAAATCCTGACCTCGTCGCAATCAATCCTGCACTCCCGGACGGTGGCGGCCAACACCGAGATCCTGGAGCAGCAGCTGGCGGCCGGGCACATCCACCCACCGATGAACATCGCCAGCCTGTCCTACTTCATGGTCCGGCTGGCCGAGTCCTGTCTGTACAGCGACATCATCGGCGGCCGCGAACCGCGGGACGAAGAACTCGAAGACGCCTGCACCGCCGTACGCATTCTGCTCGGCGGCCAGGCCTGATAGACAACCCGGACCGGAGAGGCCATGAAAATCCTGTTCGCCGCCGGCGACCCAAAACCGGAACGCTGGACCACCCCGCTGCAGGCGCTATTGCCGGACGCCGAGGTGTTCACCTGGGACCCGAACGGTGCGCCGGTGGGCGCCGACTATGCGATCGTCTGGCAGCCACCGGCGGCCCTGTTCGACCGGGAGCCGGGTCTGAAGGCGGTGTTCAATCTGGGGGCCGGCGTCGATGCCCTGCTGGCCATGGCCAACCTGCCGCCGGCGTTGCCTGTGGTGCGGGTCGAGGATGCCGGCATGGCGGTGCAGATGGCCGAGTACGTGCTGCACCAGTTGCTCGATGCCAGCCGGGACATGGCCGCCTACCGGGCCCAGCAGCAATCCGGCAGCTGGCGCCTGCGCCGTCCGGTTCGCCGCCAAGACTGGCCGGTCGGGATCATGGGGCTGGGTCACATCGGCCAGCGGGTGGCGCAA
>JBPEXU010000041.1:0-5010 GCA_052031225.1 Marinobacter sp.
CCCAGCAGTGGATTCCGGAACTCAAAGAAGCCATGGCGAAAGTTCGCCCCGGAGCCTGGAACGACTCGGGCGCCAGCTACGGTCCGGTCATCAGTGCCAAGGCCAAGGAGCGTATTGAGGCGCTGATCGCGCGTGGGGAAGAGCAGGGCGCCAAGCTGCTGCTGGATGGCCGCGGCTGCACCGTGGACGGTCTCCCGGACGGTAACTGGGTTGGGCCGACCCTGTTCAGCGAAGTGACGCCGGATATGGACATCTATAAGGAAGAGATTTTCGGTCCCGTGCTGTCCTGTGTTCAGGTCGACAGCCTGGGTGAGGCCATCGAGCTGATCAACAAGAGCCCGTACGGCAACGGCACCTCGATCTTTACCAACCACGGCGGTGCCGCTCGTCGCTTCCAGCATGAAATCGACGTGGGCCAGGTGGGTATCAACATCCCCATTCCGGTGCCCCTGCCGTTCTTCTCGTTCACCGGTTGGAAGGGCTCCTTCTACGGTGACCAGCATGCCTACGGCAAACAGGCGGTTCGCTTCTACACCGAGACCAAGACGGTCACATCCCGCTGGTTCTCCAGTGAAGCGACTTCCTCTGAGGCCAATTTCTCCATTCAGCTTCGTTAAAGCGTTGAGGGTGAGGTCTTGGGCCGGCATTGTTCCGGCCCCTTTTTATCTCACGCGTTCGCTCTGATCCATCAGGAGCCTGGCAATGGATTTCAAACTGACCGACGATCAGCTTGCGTTCCGGGACGCCGCCCGGGCCTTCGCTGAAAAGTCCATGGCACCCCACGCCGCAAAGTGGGACGAAGAACACATCTTTCCCATCGACGTCCTGCGCGAAGCCGGTGAGATGGGGTTCATGGGGCTGTACACCCCGGAAGCGCTCGGCGGTATGGGCCTGTCCCGCCTCGACACCTCGGTGATTGTGGAAGAACTGGCGGCGGCCTGCCCGTCGACGGCGGCGTTCATCACCATCCACAACATGGCAACCTGGATGGTGGCCTCGTTCGCGTCCGACGATCTGAAACAGGAAATCGTGCCCAAGCTGGCCAGTGGTGAGTGGCTGGCGTCCTACTGCCTGACCGAACCCGGCGCCGGTTCCGACGCCGCCAGCCTGCGTACCAAGGCGGTTCGTGAGGGTGACAGCTACGTGATCAATGGCAGCAAAATGTTCATCTCCGGCGCCGGCAGTACCGATATTCTGGTGCTGATGGCGCGCACTGGCGACGCCGACAGCGGCGCCAAGGGGATCTCGACCTTCGTGGTGCCGGCCAACGCCGACGGTATTTCCTACGGCAAGAACGAAGAGAAAATGGGCTGGCACAGTCAGCCGACCCGCCTGATCAGTCTGGAAAACGTGCGGATTCCCGCCAGCAACCGGGTCGGGGAAGAGGGTGACGGCTTCGCCATCGCCATGAAGGGGCTGGATGGTGGCCGTCTCAATATTGCCACCTGTTCCCTCGGGGGCGCCCAGGCGGCCCTGCTCCGGGCACGCAACTACATGCACGAGCGAGCCCAGTTCGGCAAGCCGCTGGCGGCGTTTCAGGCCCTGCAGTTCAAGCTGGCCGACATGGCGACCAACCTGGTGGCCGCTCGCCAGATGGTGCGTCTGGGGGCTTACAAACTGGACACCGGTGATCCGGAAGCGACTCTGCACTGTGCCATGGCCAAGCGCTTTGCCACCGACGCCTGTTTTGAGGTGGTGAACGAAGCCCTGCAGCTGCACGGCGGCTACGGATACATCCGTGAGTATCCGCTGGAGCGCTATCTGCGGGATCTCCGGGTTCACCAGATTCTGGAAGGCACCAACGAAATCATGCGTCTGATCGTCGCCCGCCGCCTGCTTCAGGATGGCGTGGCCGAAGCGATTCAGTAACACCGCAAGACACAGGAGAATCACTCATGAGCGATCTGATCCAGCTCGAAAAACGCGGACACATTGCGGTACTGACTATCAACAACCCGCCGGCCAACACCTGGACGGCGGACTCGCTGAAGGCTCTGACGGCGATCGTCCACGAGCTGAACCAGGACCGGGACATCTACGCTCTGGTACTGACCGGGCAGGGCGAGAAATTCTTCTCCGCCGGTGCCGATCTGAAAACCTTCGCCGATGGCGACAAGGCCCGGGCCAACGAAATGGCCCAACTGTTTGGCGAGGCATTCTCCACCCTGACCGCGTTCCGCGGTGTGTCGATCGCCGCCATCAACGGCTACGCCATGGGTGGGGGACTGGAAGTGGCCATGGCCTGCGACATCCGTATTGCCGAAGAACATGCCCAGATGGCGCTGCCGGAAGCCAGCGTTGGCCTGCTGCCCTGCGCCGGCGGCACTCAGAACCTGCCCTGGCTGGTGGGCGAGGGCTGGGCCAAGCGGATGATCCTGTGCGGCGAGCGGGTCAAGGCCGACAAAGCCCTGCAGATTGGCCTGGTGGAGGAGGTGGTTCCGTCCGGTCAGGGCCTGGAAAAGGCGCTGGAGCTGGCCGAAGGTGCCTGTCGCCAGAGCCCGTCTGCCATCGCCCGTTGCAAGCAGCTGGTCATGAGCGCCCGGGACGGACGCAGCCATGCCGACGGCTGGCGGATGGAGCGGGAGCTGTTTGTCGAACTGTTCTCCACCGAAGATCAGAAAGAAGGCGTCAATGCGTTTCTTGAGAAGCGCAAACCGGAGTGGAAAAACCGGTAATCACCGGCACGAGGACTGATATGAGCGATCAACCGATTGTCTTTGAGGAATGGTCAACCGCAGACGATGCGGTGATTGGGGTCGCCCGGCTCAGCACGCCGCGCAACCTGAATTCGCTGTCCCTGGACATGATCCGGCTGCTCAAGCCGCAGCTGCAGCGCTGGGCGGAGGACGTCCGGGTTCGTGCCGTCTGGCTGGAGTCGGAGGGCGACAAGGCGTTCTGCGCCGGTGGTGACATTGTGGCGCTGTATCGCAGCATGACCGAGCCCGGCGGGGCCAGCGAAGGTGAGACCTTCTTCGCCGAGGAGTACGAGCTGGACTACCAGATCCACACCTACCCGAAGCCGATTGTCTGCTGGGGCAACGGCATTGTCATGGGGGGTGGCATCGGGCTGATGGTCGGGGCGTCTCATCGCGTGGTGACCGAGCACTCCCGGCTGGCCATGCCGGAGGTGAACATCGGCCTGTATCCGGACGTTGCCGGGGGCTGGTTCCTCAACCACATGCCGGGCCGCACTGGCCTGTTCCTGGGGTTGACCGGCGCGCGGATCAACGGCGCCGATGCGTTGTTCGTTGGTATGGCCGACCGCTTCATCCGGCACGACCTGAAAACCGAGGTGATCGAGGCCCTGAAGGCGGGTTCGTGGCGCGACCGGGATGGCCATTCGGTGGTCGGCAGTGTGTTGCGGCAATTCGAGCAGCAGAGCCAGGACGCGATGCCCGAGTCGCCGGTACGCGCCCATTTCGACGACATCAACCGGGCCACCGACGCCGATTCGCTGGAACAGGTGGTCGGGCAGCTGGCGGAACTGGCCGGCCGTGATGACTGGCTGGGCAAGGTGACTAAGGGCCTGAGCAACGCGTCGCCGACCTCGCTGGCCCTGGTGTGGCGCCATCTGCACAGCTGCCGCCTCGACAGCCTCAAAGAGGTACTCGATAAAGAGCTGGTGCTGTCCTGCAACTGCCTGAAAAAAGGCGAGTTTGCCGAAGGCATCCGGGCGCTGCTGATCGACAAGGATCTCCAGCCGCGCTGGCGCTACGCGTCCCTGGCGGAGCTTGACGGGCAGTGGATTGACGATTTCTTTCAGTAATTGCCGTAACGCGCCGCCCGCGCTCAGTGCCGGCGGCCTACTCAGTCGAATACAACAATAAGGGGAAGAGCAATGGCAAAGATAACCTTCATCGGCCTGGGCAACATGGGTGGCCCCATGGCCGCCAATCTGGTCAAGGCCGGTCACCAAGTGACGGTGTTCGATCTGTCCAAGGCCGCCGTTGAGGCGCTGGTTGCCGAGGGCGCCAAAACCGCCGATACCGCGCACGGTGCGGCCGAAGGCGCGGAATGCGTGATCACCATGCTGCCGGCAGGCCAGCACGTGGAGGCGGTGTATCTCGGCGACGACGGGCTGCTGGCGCGTTTGCCGGCCGGTACGCTGGTGATTGACTCCTCCACCATTGCGCCTGAGACCGCCCGAACCGTAGCGGAAGCGGCCAAGGCGCAGAACCTCGAATTCATGGACGCCCCGGTGTCTGGCGGTGTTGGCGGAGCTAAGGCCGGCACCCTGACATTCATCTGCGGTGGCGATGAGGCCACGTTCAACAAAGCCAAGCCGATTCTGGAAGGCATGGGCAAGAACATCTTCCACGCCGGTGCGCACGGCTCCGGGCAGGTGGCGAAGATCTGCAACAACATGCTGCTGGCCATCCTGATGGCCGGTACCAGCGAAGCCCTGGCGTTGGGCGCCAAGAACGGTCTTGATCCCGCGGTACTGTCGGAAATCATGAAACAGAGCTCCGGCGGCAACTGGGCGCTGAACGTTTACAACCCCTGGCCGGGGGTGATGGAAGGCGTGCCAGCGTCCCGCGACTATCAGGGCGGTTTCCTGGTTAACCTGATGGCGAAGGATCTGGGGCTGGCGTTCGACAACGCGGTGAAAAACCAGGCCTCTATCCCCATGGGGGCGCTCGCCCGCAATCTGTTCCAGCTCCATGCCGGGCAGGGTAATGGTGAGCTGGACTTCTCCAGCATCCTGCGACTGTACAAGCCGGAGTAAGTCGTTTCCGGAGTGTGATCCGGGCACCGGTTCTGGTGCCCGGCCACTGGATTTTCCCGTCAAGGGCTGGTACTTTTCCGGCCTGTGACGCGGCGCGCCATCAGGGATGTGATGGCACCAGGGTGTACGCTATGTGCGCCGCGGATTCATAGGAACGAATCGCAGCTTCAAGGACTGAAGACATGCCCCAGGCAAGCGGACTGCAGTTCACCGCCCGTATTGGTGACTTTCCCTCGGATCACTTCGCCGTGGTTGGCTTCGAGCTGACCGAACGCCTCTCGGAC
>JBPEXU010000410.1:0-4055 GCA_052031225.1 Marinobacter sp.
CCCTCACCCAACTCCGCGACACCCTACTACCCAAACTGATCTCCGGCGAGCTCCGTATCGCTGACGCTGAACAATTCCTGAAGGAGCGCGCCCTATGAGTGATATGAAAACCTGTTTCAAGCGCGTGGACTACGACCTGTCCAATCTGCTGCACTATTTGGATATCGGCGACATTGGTCTGCCCGATATCCAGCGGCCGTTCGTCTGGTCCAACGCCAAGGTGCGCGACCTGTTCGACTCCATGTATCGTGGCTTTCCGGTCGGCTATTTCCTGTTCTGGGAAAATGCCCAGACCAACGGCGTGAAGCAGATCGGTGTGGATGACAAGGCACATAGCGCACCGTCGCGGCTGATCGTGGATGGTCAGCAGCGGCTGACCTCTCTCTACGCCGTGTTTCGCGGCAAACGGGTGCTGGACGAGAGCTACCGAGAGCGCAAGATCGAGATTGCCTTCTGTCCGCGCACCGGAGCCTTTGAAGTGGCCGATGCGGCGATCAAGCGCGATCCGGAATGGATACCGAATATTTCCGAGCTGTGGGCCTCGGGCAATTCCAGTTTCAAGATGGTCAAGGGTTTTCTGAAGGCGCTGAGCGCCAAGACAGAGCTGAGCGAAGACGAAGAAGAGCAGATCAGCCACAACCTCGACCGGCTGTTCGATTTACAGAAGTACCCGTTTACGGCGCTGGAAATCGCCTCGACGGTGGATGAGGAACAGGTGGCCGATATTTTCGTGCGCATCAACAGCGAGGGGGTGAAGCTGAACCAGGCCGACTTCCTGTTGACGCTGCTTTCGGTGTTCTGGGATCAAGGCCGGGCGGAGCTGGAGCAGTTCTGTCGGCGGTCGCGTCAGCCCCCTGCTGCTGGTGGCGGCGCCTCGCCGTTCAATCACTTCATCGAACCTGACCCGGACCAGATGCTGCGTGTGTCCGTGGCGCTGGGTTTTTCCCGCGGTCGCCTGAAGAGCGTCTACCAGGTGCTGCGGGGCAAGGACCTGGAGACCGGCCAGTTTTCCAATGAACACCGCGAGGCCCAGTTCAAGATCCTGCAGCAGGCCCAGGCCCGGGTGCTGGACCTGACCTGCTGGCACCAGTTCCTGAGTGCGCTGGTGGGCGCGGGCTTTCGCAACGGCGAGATGATCTCGTCGCAGAATGCGCTGCTGTATGCCTACGCTGTGTATCTGATCGGCCGCACCCAGTGCAGGGTGCCGGAGCATCAATTGCAGAAGGTGATTGGCCGCTGGTTTTTCTTCGCCAGTCTGACCGGGCGCTATACCAGTTCGCCGGAATCGGTGATGGACGGTGATCTCAACCGCCTGCGCGGCGTCAACGACGCAGTGCGGTTTGTGGCGATTCTCGATGAACTGATCAGCAATCAACTGACCGGGGATTTCTGGGCAACGACCCTGCCCGCCGCCCTCAACAGTTCGTCGGCGCGCAACCCGGAATTGTTTGCCTATGTGGCAGCGCAGAACCGGTTGAATGCCCCGGTGCTGTTCTCGCACAAGAAGGTCAGCGAACTGCTGGACCCGGCGCTCAGGACCAAAAAGAAGTCCCTGGAGCGCCATCACTTGTTCCCACGCGCCTGGCTGGAGCGTGAGGGGGAAGAGGATCGCAAGATCATCAATCAGATGGCCAACTATGCCCTGCTGGAGTGGCCCGACAACATCGACATCAGCGATACACCACCGATGGACTATGTGCCGAAAATCCGCACCCGTTTCAGCGCCGAGGAATGGCAGCGCATGCAGGAACTTCACGCCCTGCCCGAAGGCTGGGAGCAAATGGCCTATGCCGATTTTCTGGTGGCGCGCCGCAAGCTGATGGCCGATATCGTGCGGCGCGGCTTTGAGACCCTGAGGTAGGTAGATGACCCGCATCCCCGTCAACCCCGAGCTGCTGACCTGGGCGCGCGAGCGCGCCGGGCTGGATGCGCTCGCGCTGGCGGGTCGCTTTCCAAAACTCAGCGAGTGGGAGGCCGGGGAGCTGCAACCCACCCTCCGCCAACTGGAAGACTTTGCCCGTGCGGTGCATGTGGCAGTGGGCTATCTGTTCCTGCCGGCCCCGCCACAGGAACCGCTGCCGATTCCCGACTTCCGCACTCTGGCGGATCGCGACATCAGCCGCCCCAGTCCCAACCTGCTCGACACGATCTTCCTGTGCCAGCAACGGCAGGATTGGTTCCGCGACTATGCGCGCCTGCATGCACTGCCCGCGCTGGACTTTGCCGGCAGTGCCACGCTGCAGCACGCGCCCGAATGGGTGGCCGAGGCGATGCGGCAAACCCTGGCGCTCAGCATGGCCGAGCGGCGGCAATGCCCAACCTGGACCGACGCCCTGCGCCAGCTGATCGGGAAGGCCGACGATGCCGGCGTACTGGTGATGGCCAGCGGCGTGGTCGGCAGCAACAGCCACCGCAAGCTGTCCGTCGAGGAGTTTCGCGGCTTTGCGCTGGCGGATGATCTGGCGCCACTGGTGTTCCTCAATGGCGCCGACAGCAAGGCGGCGCAGATGTTTACCCTGGCCCATGAGCTGGCGCACCTGTGGCTCGGCGAAAGCGGCATTTCCAATCCTGAGGCTGGCCGGCTGGCCGAACCAGGCGTCGAGCGCTGGTGCAACGCCGTGGCAGCGGAGTTTCTGATGCCACTGGCCCTGCTGCGGCAGGACTATCAGGGCGGTGTGCCTGTCGCGGAGGAAATCCAGCGCCTGGCACGCAGTTTCAAGGTCAGCACGCTGGTCGCCCTGCGGCGCCTGTTCGATGCGGGCTTCATCGACGAGTCCACCCTGTGGCAGCACTATCGGGACGAACTGGCGCGCATCCACACCCTGGACCGGGGTGGCAGCGGTGGCGGCGACTTCTACCGAACCCTGGGCGCGCGAACCGGCAAGCGCTTTGCCCGTGCCGTGCTGTCCAGCACGCTGGAAGGCCAGACCCTGTTTCAGGATGCCTTTCGCATGCTGGGCGTGCGCAAGACGTCGACGTTTTATGAAGCGGCGCGTGAGCTGGGGGTTCTGCTGTGACCTACCTGCTCGACGCCAACGTATTCATTCAGGCCAAGAATCTGCATTACGGGCTGGATTTCTGCCCTGCGTTTTGGCAATGGCTGCTCGATAAAAATGCAGCCGGTCGGGTGTTCAGCATCGACAAGGTGGCCGATGAAATCGCCGCCGGCGGCGACGAGTTGACCGACTGGATGCGTGACCACGGCAATGGACTGTTCGTGAAGACCGGTGCGACGGTGGCCGCCCGGTTCGGTGCGGTGAGCACCTGGGCCACGCAGCAACAGTATGAGCCGGCAGCCATCAACACCTTTCTGCAGGTAGCCGACTACTACCTGATCGCCCACGCCCTGGCAGGCGGGCACGTGGTGGTCACCCACGAGGTGCCCGCCAACTCGGTCAAACGCATCAAGATTCCCAATGCCTGCATCGGACTGAATCTGCGCTTCATGACCCCATACGAGATGCTGCGCCGGGAGCGGGCGCGGTTTGTGTTGGGAGAGGCGCAGGCATGACCACAGACTGGTGCCCCGGCATCCGCGAGGCGTGCAGCCACTGGCGCGACGCGCCGATGCTGCAGCAGAACCTGGAAGCGCTGGAGCAGACGCTCGACCAGAACAATGATGCCTGCATCGACTGCGCAAAGACCATGGTCGAAGTAGTCTGCCGGGTCATCGTCGAGAGCTTCCATACGCCGCTGGCGCCGCTCAAGCCGCTACAGGAAACGCCCAGTCTTTCCGACTGGCTGAGCGCTGCCGTCCGTGCGTTGAAGCTGGGCGATATCCGCGACGAGAAGTTCAAGAAGCTGGTGTCCAGCCACCACAAACTGGCCGGCGCGCTCAATGATCTGCGCAATCAGGCCGGCCCCGCGAGTCATGGCAAGGACCCGTACCTGGAGCGACTGGCAATCCATCATCGTCGCTCGGCGGTACTCGCCGCCGATGCCATCGTGGCCTTCCTGCACAAGGCCTATCTGGATGCGCAACTGGACCCCACCAGTTCGCGCGAGCCTTGGGAGCGCTTTGCCGACAACAACGCCCTGATCGATGCGCATGTGGG
>JBPEXU010000411.1:0-2439 GCA_052031225.1 Marinobacter sp.
TGAACGAAGCCGGAGCCAGGTCCACGCCCCAATCCGTACCGACCCGACCCAGAACACAGCCGAACGAAACCGGCATCGTTTTCAACAATGTGGGCTTCACTCATGCCGGTTCGGCAACGCCTTTGTTTCGTGCCCTTTCCGTGACCATCCCCAAGGGGCAGACGGTTGCCCTCACCGGCGCCTCCGGCGGTGGCAAAACCACCGTGTTGAACCTGATGGCGGGATTTTTAGTGCCGGAACGGGGCCGGATACAGGTGCTGGGCGGCCAACCCGGCGACGTCCCGTTTGGATGGCTGGGCCAGCGCGGCTTTTTGCTGCAGGGTAGCTGGGCCGACAATCTCCGACTCACCACGCCCGAAGCCAGCGACGTTGCGATTGAAGCGGCGATTCGGGCGGTGGGCCTGGGCGACCTGCTTGATTCCCGACCGGACGGCATCCACAGTCAAATTTCGGAGGACGGGCGTGGGTTATCCGGTGGGCAGGCGCGCAGGCTGAGCCTGGCAAGGATTTTTCTGGCGGACTACCCGCTGATTCTGCTGGACGAACCGACCGCCGGGCTGGATGCCGACAGCGAAGTGTTTGTGCTTGAAAGCCTGCACAAACTCGCCGAACGTGGCAAAACGCTGGTGTTCAGCACCCACCACCAGGCCCTGCTGGCGCTCGCCGACCGGGTACTGATCGTCGCCGACGGGGAGGTGCGCGATGCGTAGCCTGCTGCCCTGGTTGCGGCTGGTTTTCCGGCGCCCGGGTCGCCTGGTGACCGGGGGCCTGCTGATGCTGATTACGCTGGTATCCGGGGTTGGGCTGCTGGCGTTGTCGGGCTGGTTTATTACCGAGACCGCACTTGTGGGCGCGCTGCTGGCCGCCGGTGTGGCAGCCAGCATCAATCTCTACGTACCGGGCGGTGGCATTCGGCTGTTCGCCGTGACCCGCACCGTCGCCCGCTACCTGGAACGGGTGTACAACCACGATACGGTGCTTCGCCTGCTGACCGACATCCGCGTGGCCCTGTTCCGCCAACTGGCGAGCACGCACCGTGCTTCCCAGAACCGGCTGACAAGTGCCCAATGGCTGTCGCGCCTGACCACAGACGTGGACGCCCTGGATACGCTTTACCTCCGCTTCGTTGCCCCCTCCGGGTTAGCCCTGGTGGTGTCGTTGTTGATGGTGGCCGGGGCCTGGCTGTTATGGGATGGGGCAACGGCAGCGGGCGTTCTGGTTGGCCTGGTTCTGACGTTTCTCACGGTGACCGGGGCCGTCTACTGGCGCACCCGAAAGCTGGCTTACCATCAGGGGGATCGAACCGAAGCGTTGCGAACGGCGGTGGTTGAGCATCTGGACGGATTCCCGGAACTGACGGCGGCAGGCCGCATTCAGGATCACGCCGACCGGCTGATCCGGCAGTCGGAACAGCTTACTGCGGACCAGGCACGGATCGACTGCCGGGTGGGCTGGCATCAGGCCCTGGGCCAACTGGCAGTGAACCTCATCGCAGTGGCGGCGTTATGGGCGGGCTATGGCCTGTATCAAACCGAGCAGATCAGCGGCCCGGTGCTGGTGTTGCTGCCCATCGCCCTGCTCGGCCTGGCCGAAGCCTTCGCCATGCTTCCGGAGGCCTATGGTCGGCTCGGAGCCACCGTATCGGCCGCCGCACGCTTGTCGTCCGACGCATCCACCACCCGGCCGCCCGCGCCCACTTGCCGGTTGCCGGACTCCGGGGATCTGGCGGTGGACGCGCGGGATCTCGCCGTTCGCCATGAAGGGGCCCCGCCGCTGTTGTCGCACTTCGATCTGCAGGTTGCCGTGGGCGAGCGTATTGGCATTGTCGGTCACTCCGGCAGTGGCAAGTCGTCCCTGGCCGATACCCTCGCCGGGCTGTTACCGCCCGCGCACGGGTGCCTCGCCTGTCAGCCGATGGCGTACCTGACCCAACGCACCGTGATTTTCGACGATACCCTGCGGGCTAACCTGCTGCTCGGGAATCCCGAGGCTGGCGATGACCAGCTCTGGCGGGTACTTCAGTTGGTCGAGCTGGAGGACCGGTTTGCCCAGGAACCGGATCGGCTCGATACCTGGCTTGGCAATACCGGAAGCCGCCTGTCGGGCGGAGAAGCACGGCGGGTTGCGCTGGCCCGGGTGTTACTCAGCCAGGCCCCGGTGCTGGTTTTGGACGAACCCTTTACGGGGGTCGATTTAGCCACCCGTGATCGGATTAAATCGCGGCTGAACCGTTGGTTGGAAGGAAAAACCGTGATCGTGCTGGCACACGGGCCGGATGCCCTGACGGACACCGACCGCGTGATTCATCTGTAGGCCAGCGCGTGGACGTCAGCGGGTCTCAACGACCTCAAACGTCAGGCCGGCTTTCGAAGTGAGTCGTTCCATCAACGCACCATCGAGCAGCGACGCGGGCGTCCAGAAGCCTCCGGGCTGGTCGTC
>JBPEXU010000412.1:0-5825 GCA_052031225.1 Marinobacter sp.
GCGCCCCTGCTGCGCCGGATCATCTATATCAGCAAGCGCAACAACAGCACCTCGATTGCCGACTTCATTGCCTCCCGGTACGGCAAATCCCAGGTGCTGGCCGCCATGATCGCCACGTTTGCGCTGATTGGCAGCGTCCCGTACATCGCCCTGCAGCTCAAGGCCATCGCCATGGGCTTCAATGTGCTATCGGACACCGGCATGGATCACCGGGGCCTGAGCACCGCCGCCTGGAACGATTCGGCCTGGTACATCACCCTGGCGCTGGCGGTTTTTACCGTACTGTTTGGCACCCGGCACCTGGAGTCCACAGAACACCATCGCGGCATGATCCAGGCGGTGGCGTTCGAATCCCTGATCAAACTCATCGCGTTCGTCGCGGTCGGGCTGTTTGTCGGCTTCGGCCTGTACGACGGCTTCGGCGATCTGTTCAACCGGGCCCGGGACGCCGATCTGGGCGGCGTACTGACCACCGATGGCCTGCAGGCGCCCGCCTTCATCACCCAGACGCTGGTGGCGATGCTGGCGATCATCTGCCTGCCCCGACAGTTTCACGTCATGGTGGTCGAGAACACCGACCACCGGGATTTCGAGGTCGCCCGCTGGGCCATGCCGATCTACCTCGTGGTGGCCAGCGCGTTCGTGCTGCCCATCGCCGCCGCCGGGCTCCTTTCCCCTTATGCTTCGGTGGGCAATCCCGACATCCTGATCCTGCAGCTGCCCATCCTGGCCGGCGAGGAATGGCTGGCCATTCTGGTCTTCCTGGGCGGCGGTTCCGCAGCCGCCGCCATGGTCATCGTATGTTCGGTGGCCATCGCCACCATGGTCAGCAACGAAATCATCATGCCGGCACTGCTGAAATTTTTCCGGCCCAGGATGAACCGCCGTCACGACCTGAGCTACCTGCTGCTGAGCATACGTCGGGTGGCCATCTTTGTCGTCCTGCTGACCGCCTACGGCTTTTACCGGATGGCGGGCGAGGATTACAGCCTCACCGCCTTTGGTCTGCTCTCGTTTGCGGCGGCGGCCCAGTTCGGCCCGGCCCTGGTCGGGGGCATTATCTGGCGTCGCGGCAACTACATGGGCGCGGTATGGGGGCTGGGGCTGGGCTTCCTGATGTGGTGCTATACCCTGCTGCTGCCGGCACTGGCCACAACCGGATGGGTGGCCGGAAACGTCGTCACTGAAGGGCTGTTCGGGCTCGCCTGGACCCGCCCGACGGCGCTGTTCGGTCTGGAGCTTGATCAGACCAGTCACGGTATCGTCTGGAGTCTGGGCATCAATACCGTCACCTACATTGTGCTGTCCATGCTGACTCGGCAACGGGTTCGGGAAAAAATTCAGATTGCGTCCTTTTTCCACGACCCCCAACCGAAACCGGAAACACCCCATCATCAAAGCTGGCAGGGCGAGATCCTCACCTCCGACCTGCAGGCCCTGACCGATCGCTTCATGGGCGAAGAACGCTCAGAGACGCTGTTCCGAAACTACGAACGCCGCAACGCCATTCGCCTGCACCCGCAACGACCGGCTTCCACGCACCTGATGAAATACATCGAACGCCAGCTGGCCTCGGTGATCGGTGCGTCGACCGCCCGGGTGGTTCTGGAATCGACCCTGACCGGTCGCGACATGCAGATTGAGGATGTGGTCAGCATCGTCGACGAAGCGTCCCAGGCAATGACCTTCAGCCGGGAGCTGCTGCAGTCGGCGATTGAAAACATCAGCCTGGGCGTGTCGGTGGTGAACCACCAGCAGCAACTGGTGGTCTGGAACCACCGGTACCTGGAGCTGTTCAACTACCCCAAAGGGTTTGTTCGGGTTGGCCGTCCGGTGGAAGACCTGATGCGTTACAACCTGACCAACGCCAATCTGTCCGCCCGCCGCATTGACGAAATCATCGAAGACCGGTGCAACAGCATGCGCGAGGGCAAACCCATGTCCTACGAGCGCCAGCGACCGGACGGTACGGTGCTCCGCATTGACGGCAGCCCGATACCCGGCGGCGGTTACGTCACCACCTTCCAGGACATCACGGCCATGCGCCGGACCGAGCAGGCGCTGAAGGAAACCAACATCTATCTGGAACAACGGGTCAAGGAGCGCACGCAGGAGTTGCAGGTCATCAACGAGCAGATGCTGAAAGCCAAATCGGTGGCCGAACAGGCCAACCAGAGCAAAACCCGGTTCCTGGCCTCGGCCAGCCACGACCTGCTGCAACCACTGAATGCGGCACGGCTGTTTACCTCGGCACTGGCCGGCAAGGCAGCCGACCCGGAAACCAAAGACCTGGTTGAGCACATCGACAGTTCGCTGACGGCCGCCGAGGAAATCATCAGCACCCTACTGGACATTTCCAAGCTGGATGCCGGCGCCCTCGAGCCCGACATCGGCGTCTTCCCGATCAACGATTTGCTGCGGCACCTGGCCAATGATTTTTCGGCGATCGCGAAAGATCAGGGACTGGAGCTTCACGTTGTACCGAGCAGAGCGTGGGTGCGCTCGGACGCCAAGTTGCTGCGACGGGTGTTGCAGAATTTCCTGTCGAACGCAGTCCGCTACACTCCGAGCGGCAAAATCCTGATGGGCTGCCGACGGCTCAAAGGGTTTCTGCGGATCGAAGTCTGGGATACCGGCCCGGGTATCCCGGAAGACCAGCTGTCGCAGATCTTCGAGGAATTCCGCCGGTTCCAGCACGGCCAGGACAAAAAAGGGCTTGGCCTGGGACTGGCGATTGTCGACCGGATCAGCGGCATGCTCAACCACCCGGTCAACGTGCACTCGGTACAGGGCAAAGGCAGTGTGTTCGGCATCACCGTACCGACCGCTGCGCCCGTGCAAACCCGGCAGGAAGTTACCCAGGCCTCGTCAGCACCGCGCCGGGTATCGAGTCTGGGCGGTCTTCACGTGCTGTGCATCGACAACGACGCCACCATCCTCCAGGGCATGGTGGCACTGCTCGGCAACTGGCAATGCGATGTCACCGCCGCGGCAAGCCTGGAAGACGCGAAAGCCAAACTGCAGGGACGGCGACCGGATATTATACTGGCGGACTACCAGCTTGATGATAACCGTAACGGTCTGGACGCAATGGACAGTGTGAGACGTCAGATCAGCCTGGACATACCGGGCATACTGATCACCGGCTACATGGCGCCGGAAGTGCGCGAGGACGCCCTCAAGCGCGGGTATCACGTGCTGTACAAACCGGTCAAGCCGGCGGCATTGCGGGCCCTGGTCAACAAACTGCTTAAACCCATACGCTCATGACCCATAACGACAGCTCCCCGGCCGGAAGCAACCCATTTGCCAAGCTCAACTTTCTGGTCATAGACGACTTTGAGAGCTTCCGGCTTTCCATGCGGCAAATGCTGCGAAGCTGCGGTGCCAATAATATCGAGTTGGTTGCCCACGCGGCACCGGCCATCCACTACTGTACCTACAATCACGTGGATGTGGTGCTCTGCGACTACAACCTTGGCGAGGGCAAGAACGGCCAGCACGTTTTGGAGGAACTCCGGTACAAGAAGCTGCTCCGGCACTCGTCACTTTTCCTGATGGTGACCGCGGAAACCTCGAAAGAGATGGTGATGGGCGCCCGCGAGTACCAGCCCGACGGTTATCTGACCAAACCGATCAACCGATCCATGGTCGAGCAGCGGCTCGGCGCCCTGATCCGACAGCGGAACACCTTGCTCCCGATCACCCGGGAAATCGATCGGGAGAACTACCCGGAAGCCATTTCACTGTGCCTGCAGTTCCTACCCAAACAGCCCCGATACAAGACCTGGTTGATGAAAACCCTGGGCGACCTGTACTTTCGCCTGGGTGATCTCACCCACGCCCAGAAAGTCTACGACGATGTGCTGGCCCAACGGGAACTGTCCTGGGCCTCGCTCGGGCGCGCCAGGGTGCTGCTGGCGAACCGGCAATACGACGACGCCGTCGAGAGCCTGAAGAAGCTCATCGAAAAGCACCCGGACTATATGGAGGCTTACGACCTGCTGGCCGAGGGACTTGGCAAACAGGGCAAGCCCGCTCAGGCCCAGAAGATTCTGGAACAGGCCACGGCACACTCCCCGAACGCCCTACTACGGCAAAAACAACTGGCAAAACTGGCGGCCGCAAACCAGGACATGGAGACGTCATCCGGTGCCTGGCGACGCACAGTGGCCCTGGGCACCCACTCCATTCACGACAGCAGCGAGCACTACCTCTCTCTGGCGCGAACCTTGTCAGATCTGAGTGACGGCGACACCGGAACCGAAGGCGCGGCCCAGTCAGAAGAGGCGATGACCGTGCTCAGCCGTATGGAGCGCCGATTCGCCCACGAAGACGGGATAGGGTTGCGCAGCGATGTTGTGAAATGCCGGATTCATGCCGGCCAGGGCCGATGGGCCGAAGCCGAGAAAGTTCTGGATCAACTCCGCACCGAGCTACCCGACACCTCCGGCATCGACGCAGATCTCGGCCTGGACTACGCCAAATCCTTGTTCCGACTCAACCGTAACGACGAAGCCAAACGCTTTCTCGCCGACCTGGCGGCGCGCTTCAGCGATCAGCCGGATATTCTTCAGGATATCGAAAACCTCCTGGATGAGCCGGTTGGCTTCCGGCAGAAGCTCCAGGCACGTTCGTTTAACCGAGAGGGCATCCAGGCATTCGAAAACGGCGATCTGGCGAGCGCCGTCGCCGCCTTCCAACAGGCGTTGGCCATCGTGCCCGACCACGCGGCGCTGAACCTGAACCTGGTTCAGGTGCTGCTCAAACAGTACGAACAGGTCCCCCGGGATGACTTACTGGACCAGTGCCGCCAGTGCCTGGATCGCTTGGGCAGCCTGCCGGAACAACACCGCCAATACCGCCGCTACGTCGCGCTGCAGAAAAAACTGAACGGGTTGCATAAATGACAGACAAGAATGGCCAGAACATCGATTTTTCCATGGTGTTGGCCTCCGCCGTCCACGATATGAAAAATTCGTTGGGGATGCTGCTCAACTCACTTGACGAGTTACGAACCGAGCACGCCGACAGTCTGTCGGGCTCGAATAAATTCAACATGCTCCAATACGAAGCCGAGCGCATGCACAACGACCTGGTTCAGCTGCTTGGCATCTACCGACTGGGTGAAAACAACCTGTCGGCCCACATCGATGAGCATTATCTGCCGGATTTCCTAACCGAGCATCTGGCCCGCCACACGCCCCTGTTGGACGGATTGGGCATCGACTATGCCATCGATGCCGAAGAGATCAACGGCTTCTTTGATGCAGACTTGTTGACGGGCGTTCTCAATAACACCATCAACAACGCCATCCGGTACACCCGCAGCAAAATTCGACTCACCGCCAATGAGCGCGACGGCTATCTGGTGGTTGGCGTAGAGGATGACGGTGCGGGCTATCCGGAAGCGATGCAGCACAGCGGTACGCTGAGCTTCGGCGCGCTCGACTTCAACAGCGGTAGCACCAGCCTCGGCCTTTTCTTCGCATCTTCGGTGGCCAGACTGCACACGGAGGGCTCGCGCAGTGGCTCGATCAAGCTGCACAACGGTGGCGGTCTGGGCGGTGGTGTGTTTGAGATCTGGCTGCCCTGACAGCCTGCTGCTTCCCGGCAAGCGCTTTATTCCTTGCCTCATTACCGACACCTGAAACCTGAACCCGGCTTTACCCCGTGGGTAACGCAAAGTAGCTCAACGAACCCAAAATAAAAAACCCCGCAGGCTTATCTGCGGGGGTTTTGGTGTTAGGAGCCTGACGCTGACCTACTTTGCTCAGGCCTGTCGGCCTTCGGCCCTTCGGGCCCGCCGTCGCGCTGCTCCGGCG
>JBPEXU010000413.1:0-2354 GCA_052031225.1 Marinobacter sp.
TTGGCGACGACATCCCCAGTTACTGCGTCGATTTCAACAAGCGGGTGTTCGAAGACCTGTTTCGCCGATACCAGTTCGATGGCGTGATCCACCTCGGGCGCATACTCTCGAGCCAGTGGACCCGTATGCGCCGCTACAATGCCAACGTGCTGGGCACCCAGAAACTGCTGGACCTGAGCCACAAATACGGCATCAAGCGCGTTATCGTATTGTCGACGTTCCACGTCTATGGTGCCGTGGCCTACAACCCCGCCCTGATCGACGAATCGGCGCCGCTGAAAAGCGCCGGGCTGAGCGCCGATCTGGTCGATTCGGTGGAGCTGGAAAACCTGGCAAACATTTATCTCTGGCGTTACCCGGATCTCAACATCACCATCCTCAGACCCTGCAACATCGTCGGCCCCGGCGTGCGCAACACCATGAGTTCTCTGCTCGACAGTGAATACGCTCCGGTGCTCGCCGGCTTCTCGCCCATGATGCAGTTTATTCACATCGACGACATGGCGGACGCCATTGTCCTCGCGTATCAAAAGCCGACACGGGGCATCTTTAACGTTGCGCCGGAGGACTGGGTGGCCTACCAGCACGCGTTGAAGCTGTGTGGCTGCAAACGCATTCAGATTCCCTCGGTGCCGCCCGCGGTTCCCAACCTGATCCTGCGGACACTGAAATTGAGAAGTTTCCCGTCGTATCTCATGGCGTTTTTCAAGTATCCTGTCGTTATCGACGGCAGAGCCTTTGCCAGGGAGTTTGGATTTCAACCCAAGCGTCCTCTGAAAGAGATTTTTCGTTTCTATCGGGACAACAAACGCCCGGTTTAAAACCAGCGCTCCTTCTGAGGCGACAAGCAGGACACGCAGGATGCGATAGATGCTTAGTGATTTCAGCCTCATCAGCCACGCCTCGGCGGCGCTCGCCTTCGGTCTGCTGTCGATTCTGGTGGCCACCCGTTACCTCCGGCGGGACGTTGACCGGGCGCTGTTTCTAGCGGCGCTGGTGACAACACTCTGGTCCACAGCGCTGGTCTCCCAGAGCGTACTGGGCACGCCCGGCTTTTTTGTCCGGTACCTGCTCGAACTGCTGCGTGACGCTGCCTGGATTGCATTGCTGTTTGCCATGCTCAGAAATGCCTCGAGGCAAGGCGTCATCCATGGCCAGATGAAACGCATCCTCGGCCTCGCCACGTTCGTTCTGATCGTCCTACTCCTCGGCATGGGTGCACTCGAGTTCGCTTTCGAGTGGGACATCCTCAGCGGCAAAACCAAAGTCCTCGGCCAGATTGCGCTGTCCCTGCTCGGCCTGTCCCTGGTCGAACAGATCTGGCGGAACACCCCAGGCTTTGGTCGTTCGAGCTTGAAGTATTTGTGCATTGGCGTTGCGACCATACTGGCGTTCGACTTCTTCATGTACGCCGATGCGCTGCTCTTTGGTCAGGTCGCGGACTCGTTCTGGAACGCCCGGGGCCTGGTCAACGCCATGCTGGTGCCGCTGTTCGCCATCAATGTGGTCAACACCCGCAAACAACCGATCGATTTCCAGCTATCCCGTTCCGCTGTATTTCGAGCCGGCACCCTGGTTTTTGCCGGTGGCTACCTGCTCTTCCTCGCCATCGGTGGCTACTATGTAAAAGCGCTGGGCGGTGACTGGGGCGAAGCGCTCCAGGTCCTGTTCCTGACCTTGTGCCTGGTGTTCTTCGTGACGCTGCTGCTGTCTCGGCGCATCCGGGCACGACTGATGGTGCTGATCAGCCAGAACTTCTTCGACTACAAATATGACTACCGAGAGGAATGGCTGAAAATGACCCGGGAGCTGGCGTACGTCACCGACGACCCACCGCTGCCGGTCCGGGTGATCCGGATATTGGCCGGACTGGTCGCCAGCAACGCCGGAGCTATCTGGCTGCAGGACGAACGGGGCGCCTACGTACTCAAAACGGCGGTTAACGTCTCCATGCCCAAATACACCACGATCGATTCGGATGCCGAGCTGGTGAAGCTTTTCTCTGAACGGGAATGGATCGTCGATCTCCATGAATACCGGACCGATCCGGTCCGCTATAACCTGCTTGAAATACCCGATGCCATTGCCAAGTCACCGGAAGCCTGGCTGATCATTCCGCTCTATCTCGGCAACGAACTCTACGGGATTGCAATGATTGGCAATCCCTATGCACGGGTTGAGCTGAACTGGGAAAACTACGACCTCATCAAGGTCGTTGCCCGCCAGGCGTGCAACCTTCTTGCCCAGTCGGACGCGCAAAACCGCCTGTCCCGGGCCATGCAGTTCGAAGCCGTCAGCAAGGCATCGGCCTTTATGGTTCACGATCTTAAAACGGTCCTTGCCCAGCTGTCCCT